>CAUUFE010000107.1:0-2508 GCA_963544415.1 uncultured Atopobium sp. | reverse complement strand
CTTTTCTGGTTTCTTTTACTAACAAAAAAGCAGGCATATGATATGCCTGCTTTTTTTCTTGCCAATTTTTACATGCGTAAAAGGGCGGTGATGTAAAGCTTGGTGTAAAGCTTACGCAGCGTGTGCACCACCCTCAATCTCACCAGTGCAGTGTGGGCAGCGAGTTGCGCCTTCTTTAACCTCTTCAAGGCAATATGGGCAGTGTGGAGCTGCAACCTCTTCACCAGCCTCTTCTTCGTCCTTCTTAAGCTTGGAAGCCTTCATGAACTTATTGAGGGCCTTAACCATGCAGAAGACAATGAATGCAATGATCAGGAAGTTGATGATTGCACTGATAAACGCACCAAAGTCAATGCCGTTCTGGGTGCCAGGAACTGGAATAGAAAGACCAGAAACCTCGGTGCCACCGCCAGAGATCAGCTTAATAAATGGGTTGATGATGTCATTGACAAGGGAGGTAACAATAGCGGTAAATGCGCCGCCAATGATGATACCAATAGCCATGTCCATAACATTGCCCTGCTGGATAAACTCTTTAAACTCCTCGACAAACTTTTTCATTTCATCCCTTTCGTTTAATTGGTAGAGGACAGATATTTCTACTCGCGTCTACGGCGTGCGCTTATGCGCTGGCCAGACCATAGATGCGAGAGTATTTATCGGTCAGATACTCTGTGTAGTAATGGACGTCAAAAGGCTCACCGCATGCACCCAAGATAAGCTCCTTAGAGTCCTTTGCTCGGCCCCAGGTCCAAATGCGACTGCTCAGCCACTCTTTGATAGGAGCTAGGTCTCCTGATGCACAGACGGCGTCAAAGTCCATGCCCTCAGCAATCATGGCGTGCTTGTACTGTGCGCCATAAGCGCTGCCAAGAGCATAGGTTGGGAAGTAGCCAAACTCACCCCATGACCAATGAACATCCTGAAGAGCGCCTTCGGTGTTGTTTGGAACCGTAACGCCCAGGTACTGCTTGTACTTCTCGGCCCAAAGAGCTGGAACGTCCTTTGCAGTAATCTCGCCAGAAAGGAGCGCCTGCTCCATTTCATAACGGATAAGGATGTGTAAAGGATAGGTAAGCTCGTCCGCCTCAGTGCGGATGAGACTTGGCTGTACCTTATTAGCTGCCGAGAAGAGCTGGAAGGCAGTGACGCGATTAAGCTGGCCAGGGAAGTGCTTGCGCATAAGCTGTATCAGAGGCTCGGCAAATGCCTCAGAAAGGCCAACGTAGTTCTCAAAGAATCTGGACTGAGACTCGTGCATGCCCATAGAAGTGCCGGTGCTCAGAGAGGTAAAGCGGTACTCCCAGTTAATGCCCTGCTCGTAGAGGGCGTGACCGTTCTCATGCAGCATGGAATAGACATTGGAGAGCACGTTATTCTCGTAAGCGTGGCTGGCAACCATGACAAAGCCAATACCAGGGCCGCCAGTGTAAGGGTGCTCAGTTTTACCAAGCCAGTAAGCGTCCTCATCAAGACCCTGGAGCTTTACCAGGTCTTTTGCAAGGTCCCACTGACGATTGACGTCAAACTTGCCCTCAAGAGGCTTGGTGCTTGGCTGGCGCTTAGAAGCCATACAATCGGCAACCAGAGGAACTACCACTTCTTTAACGTTATTGAAGAAGGTGTTGTAGAACTCTCTGTTGGTACCGTGCTCAAAATCGCTCAGCAACAGGTTATAGGGGTCTTTGGAAGCATCTCGGGCCTGACACATTTCTTTGCGGAGCTCAATCAAGCCGTCCAGTTTTGGTGCAAAGAGAGACCAGTCATCGCTGCTCTTTGCCTGTTCCCAGACCTCGTTAGCCTCTGTGGTGAGGCGGACAAAGTTACTCTGAAGCTCAACAGGTACATCTACCAGCTGACTTCTGTCACGGCGCAGAATTTTAACTTGTGCGCGATGAGTCTCATCAAGTAGAGCGCGATTCTCGTGAAGTCTATCAAGCAGTGCGCCAACAGCAGGATCACAGAGGGTCTCCTGGACCTGCTCGCCAAGGATTGCCAGGGCTTCTCCGCGCTCTTCAGCAGCCTTTTTTGGATCAATGCATGGACCAAAAGAGCCAATCTCGTTAGCTGCATAGTTAAGAGCAAAGAGTTTTTTCTCAAGTTCATCAAGTTTAGCGATATCATCGCGGGGATTTGAAAGCGCTGCGTTCAATTCAACAGTGTTATTTGCGCTGTCCATAAAAATCCTCTCTACAAAAATAGGTGTGACCAGTTGCTTTACCGGTCAACAGAAACCGTTTAGCGTATGCGCCATATTTTACCCTGTAATTTATTGATATTTGAGCGATACTAAAAAGACTACGTCCTAAAACAATAAGTACATCTTTTCGGCACAATTTTTACCCAAAGATGGCTTGTAAGGAGTAAGAGTTCTATGGATGACAGCAGAATCTCGTTTGACGTATGGAGTGATCTTTACGCAGATCGCGTTCAAACCATGCGAAAAAGCGAAGTACGAGATTTGTTTGCGGCCCTGTCTCGTCCAGGTGTCATTGCGCTGTCTGGTGG
>CAUUFE010000106.1:0-2522 GCA_963544415.1 uncultured Atopobium sp. | reverse complement strand
AAGATTACCGAGTTCTCCGAGCGTATTGCTGTTGGCGTTGCAGAAGAAGCAATTAAACAGGGTCTTAACCGCGAGCCAATTGCTAACGCAAAAGAGGCAGTTGACGCCCTTAAGTGGTTCCCTGTCTACAAGGAGTTTTAATACTCGGCTCAAGAATATCCAGCACAAAAACTGGGCGAGAAACTCAATTAAACTGCACTTCAAACACACAACAAAGCCTCTTTTCAACGACGAAAAGAGGCTTTGTTCTTGTGACTTTTTCTAGTTGTATTTCAGGCGACAAAGTTAGTCCAACAGCACGCCTTCAACGGCAGGGGCGGAGCCGTCGAGGACGTTGCACTTTTGGATCTGGTGAACAAACCAGGTGCGGAACGCTTTTTGGTCAATACCAACACATACGGTTGCATTGGGTTTCTCGCCAAGATATCCAGCAAGGTCAACAACGGTACAACCAGTCGTAAGGCCACCGGCGCACTCGACGTCTACAAACACATCTTTGGTCTCAAACATCTGAGGGGCCAGAAGGTACGCCACGGCTGTTGGATCGTACATGCTGAAGCCCTCCTCCTTGTAGTGGACGCGATAGTTAAGCAGCAGCTTGACAAGCATATCGCCACTCTTGCCGGAATTCTGGATGTTCTCGATATCCTCAGGCATAATGCGAGCGGCATCGCCAACTTCAAGACCAACCATAGCCACATGAACGCCGGATGCGAAGACAATCTTTGCAGCCTCAGGATCAACGCCAACGTTGAACTCAGACATGACGCCAAGGTTTCCACGAGTTAGAGCGCCGCCCATCATAACAATACGATCGATATGCTCTTTGACCTGTGGATATGCTTTTAACAGCAACGCGATATTGGTCAGAGGTCCAAGTGTCACCAGAGTGGTTTTCTCGCCAGCGGAAGCACCTTCCATAATGACACGATACTGCGCTTCAAGTGCAGTTTCTTCGAGCAGGCAATCTGGCTGGATGCCGTCAAACTCATAGCCTCTCATGCCCGATGCACCGTGGACATCGCTTGCATCCATGGGTTTTCTAAGCAGCGGCTCGGCGGCACCACGCGCAACAGGTACGTGCTGATTCCAAAATTTGAGCAGCTTGAGAGCATTATTGGTGACGTTCTCGATGCCAACATTTCCGCTCACGGTAGTAATGAGCTTGATATCCAGCGCCTTTGCAGCCAGGGCAAAACCCAGCGCAATGGCGTCGTCGATGCCAGGATCTGTGTCAATGATGACTCGTGTCTTAGTTGAAAGCGTTGCCATAAGTCTCCTTTGTACGTTTGAGCTGTGTGTGTACTGTGTAAGAACTAGTTTTGAGCCGATTGTAAATTGTGTTTTACTACGTTTGAGCTACGAGTTATGGAGCAACAATCGCTGTAATTTTACCTTAAAACTCAACTACCTGCTGATACGTTGGAATTGACTGTTGAGCACCAACCTTAGTAGTGGCAAGTGCCGCGGCCTTTGCAGCCACGTCAAGCGCCTGCTTGATGTTGTGACCTTGCAACTGTCCCGACGCTTTGAACGCGGCAAGCGTGCCCATAAACGTATCTCCTGCACACGTAGTGTCCACCGTGTCCACGCGATAGCATTCCTGTTGATAGATACCGTGCGCGTCAGCAGCAATTGAGCCCTTGGATCCCAGCGTCAACACCGCCGTTGTCACCCCGCTTGCAAGCACCTTCTGCACCGCAGCCTCAGGATCTGCCAGCGGGTTTATCTTGCCCTCGCCAAACAGATCCGCAAACTCAATCTCGTTCAGACAAAGCAAGTCCACGCTGGCGAGAAGATCAGTGGCTATAGGAGCCACTGGCGATGGGTTCACCATCGTATAGAGCCCCAGCTCATGCGCGTATTTGATGAGCTCAAACGTGGTCGACAACTCGCATTCGAACTGTGTCAAGAACACGTCGCCTGGCTTTGCAATGCGATCAAGCACTGCTTTTACGTCATCTGCGATACGAGCGTGATTTGCACCGTGCTCCAAAATAATACGGTTATCGCCACCCACGCGCACTATTACGGCAACACCGGTAGAAACACCAGACAGCTCGTCTACCTGCTCCGCATTGACACCATAGTCAATAAGCGACTGCTTCAGATTCTGTCCGAACGTATCAGCGCCAACAGCACCTATCATGTGAACGTCTGCACCCATCAAAGCCGCAGCAACCGCTTGGTTGGCACCTTTTCCGCCTGGACTCGTGACAAGATTTTTGCCGCCGATAGTCTCGCCCTGCTGAGGCATCTTATCTGCCTCAATAGAGATATCCATGTTCAGGCTTCCAAATACAATCACTTTGCCCATAAAACTCACCTATCACTACATGTAAACTTTCTTGAAATGATACCTTGTAAAAGAGAACGGATGCTTTGCTCTTTTTTTCATTTCACATCCAGACTATTAAGTAAGACTAATTTACTAAAAGCATGGGTATATGCTTGATGTTTACGTTTTAGGAAGGACCACAATGGACGTAAAAGAAGCTATGGACCAGCGCATTTCTCTGCGC
>CAUUFE010000105.1:0-2547 GCA_963544415.1 uncultured Atopobium sp. | reverse complement strand
GTGTCTTCGTATCGTCAGGCAATTGATGCTGCCGAGAAGGGCGTGGATAACCAGGCTGATGTGGCACGCCGTCACCGCTTGCTTAAACGCTCGTTTAACCGTGGCCTGACCAACGCGTACCTGCATGGCACCGCTGGCAACGAGATGATGAGCTACGAGCGCTCCAACAACCGCGGTGAGATTGTTGGTGAGGTCACCGGCGGACGCCCACTTGAGGATGCTCTTGAGCGCAAGAGTGGCCTCAATGGCGGCCGTGTGAAGCTGCGCCGCTACAAGCAGGCAGATGTTGATCTTATTGCACACGCACCTATTGGCAAGAACGACTTACTTGAAATTAGGCCGCTCGATGAGCCTGACAAGTTCCTGACCGCTCTTTGTCCTATTGATGTTAAGCCTGGTCAGACAGTTACCGTTCGCACTTCTCGCGTTATGCAGACCGGCTCCACGGTGCGCATTATTCGTTCTGAAGCTGCGCGTGTAGCAGCTGAGCAGATTTCTTCGCTGGAATATCCTCGCAAACGAGCTGTTGACGTGGCTATTATTGCCCGCATTGGCCAGCCCTTTACTGTGGCCCTTACTACCGCAGACGGTGCGGCAAGCGCGTCTGCCGAAGGCTTTGTGGTGGAGGAGGCACGCACCAAGGCGGTAACCTCTGACGAGCTTATTGAGCACGTTGGCCGCATGGGAACCTCGCCGTTTGAGGCCGTAAGCTTTGACGTCCAGATGGACGATATGTGCGGCATGAGCTTTAGTGCTGTCCACAAGGTCCGCGCTGCGGCATGTGAGCAGCTCGAGGCCGCACTTCTTGAGGAGTACCAGAACCGCGAGCAGAAGATTGCTCCGCTTTCCCGTCTTGCCTATCAAAAGGAGCGAGAAGCCCAAGACAAAGAGAAGCTTTTTGCCTTTGATGAGGTGGCTGCAAAAACAAATGCATCGCAGGCAGAGATCTGTGTTCTAGTTGAGACTCCCGAGCAGGCACGTGTTGCGCTCAAGGCGGGAGCAAATCGTCTGTATGCAACTACCGATGCGCTCGCAGAGACTTCGTGGCCAGAGGATCTTCTCGCCAAGGTAACCCCATGGCTTGATGAGGTATGTCGTGAGATTGATCATAAGCGCCTGGATCCCTACGTTGCTGCAGGTAAGCCAGTTGCTGTGGGCAATATCTCTGAGCTGGCGCTGGCTGTTGAGCGCGGAGCCACCCCTGAGATACGCGAGTGCATTCCAGTTCACAACGACTATGCTTTGCAGGCGCTTGCTGATATGGGCGCAAAAGGTGTTTGGCTTAACTCCGAGCTAACCCTTCAAGAGATTTGTCATATGGCGAGAAATGCCTCGATTCCTGTGGGATATATGGTCAGCGGCCGTATTCGCACCATGACAACTGAGCACTGTATTTTGATGTCTACGGGTAAGTGTATCCACGATTGCGACGCCTGTAAGCTGCGCCTTGAGGAGCATACGCTTAGAGGTATTGATAACGATTACATGCCCGTAAGGACTGACAGACACGGTCGCTCAAAGATTTGGAGCCCTAAACTCTTTGATGGCGTACCAGAGATGGCCGAGATGCTTTCTGCTGGTGTGAAGCGCTTTATGGTGGACGCAACGCTTCTGAGCCCGGAGCAGACAAAAGAAGCTACCTCTCGCGTAGTTGCGGCTATTGCGGCGACAGCGTCGGGTGCATCATTGCCTGCGCGTCTCAAAGATGCTTCAGTTGGACATCTTTTCTCGCCAATTGGATAGGCGAGAAATAAGTTTGGAAATTTGGGTAGGATACTTTTGTTGTAAGTTATGAGCGCGGACGCGCTTTAAGTAGATTTGAGTAGGAGCAAACATGGCCATTAATCGTGACCTTTTGAATGCAACCCTTGATGTTATTCGCCAGAGCCTTCAGACCGACGGCGGCGACGTTGAGCTTATCGATGTAAGTGATGACGGCACCGTTACGCTTGAGATGACTGGCTCTTGCGCTGGATGCCCTATGTCTGCATATGACATGTCTGAGGGTATTGAGCGCATCCTGATTGAGCATGTTCCTGGCGTTAAGCGCGTTCAGCCTGCAATGCTGTAAATTGCCGCTCAGCGCCAAAAAGTGAACGTTTGGCGCTTATCGGTTGTTAGTTTCATACGCATAAACGTGTTTTTTATGCAGAGAAGTTGTGGTGAACCATGACTGACCTGCATATTTACAAATTTTATATATCACGTCCCGCACATTATTGTGTAGGGCGTGATATTTTATATAAACGGATAACTAGGTTTTCTGACCATTCATTTGTATGACGTAAGAAAGGTGGACGTTGTGGTTCTTTCTGATCGCGACATTAAAGCAGAGATTGCAGCTGGTCGTATCGTTATTGAGCCTTTATGCGAGAAAAACGTGCAGCCCGCATCGGTTGACGTGTGTCTTGGCTCAAACTTTAGAATCTTCCGCAATTCTACGCATACCTCAATTGATCCACTTGTAGCCCAAGAGGGTCTTACTGAGTCAATTGATGTTCCTGAGGGAGAGGTTTTTGTCCTTCATCCTGGTCAGTTTGCGCTTGG
>CAUUFE010000104.1:0-2548 GCA_963544415.1 uncultured Atopobium sp. | reverse complement strand
CAGCTTAATTACTCGCTGAACTCGAGGAATGCGCGGTATCCACGATATGCTTCAAAGATGTCGGCCTTATTTGCAATCTCCCATGGTGCATGCATGGAGAGAACGGGAACGCCGCAGTCGATGACGTGCATGCCGTATTTAGCCAGCATGTATGCGATAGTTCCGCCGCCACCAGCGTCAACGCGACCAAGCTCAGCAGTCTGGAACTGAACGCCGGCGTTGTCCATAATGCGACGAATCAGCGCAACATACTCGGCATCAGCATCGTTGGAACCAAACTTGCCGCCGCTACCAGTGAACTTGTTGAATGCAAGACCGTGACCCATGATGGCAGCGTTCTTGATTTCAAAGCTGCCGGCAAAGCTAGGATCATAACCAGCAGAAACGTCGCTTGAGAGCATATAGGAGTTAGCCATGCAGCGACGCAGAGAAAGTGGAGACTCAAAACCGGCAAGTGCCAGGACTTCTGCCATGATGTTCTCAAAGAAGAGGGAGTTCATGCCAGTAGCGCCAACGGAGCCAATCTCTTCCTTATCGGTCAGGATGGTGACCGAGGTACGTGCAGGAGCGTCGCACTCAAGCTGCGCAATCAGGGAAGGGTAGGAGCAGCTGCGGTCGTCGTGACCATAGCCCAAGATCATGGAGCGATCAAAGCCCATGTCACGAGCAGGACCTGCAGGAACAATCTCAAGCTCAGCGGAGAGAAGGTCTGCTTCCTCAATGCCGTAGAGGTCCTTCAGAATATTGATGACGTTAGCCTTAACGGCTTCCTTTGGCTCGTCGCCTTCTGCATCAGCGGGTTTCTCGCCGTTCTGACCCCAAACAAGTGGACGATTGCCAACAATAAGGTCAAGCATCTCGCCCTCAATAACCTTAGAAGCAGTTTTTCCAAGCTGCTCAGCGCTCAAGTGGATGAGAAGATCGGAGATGCAGAAAACAGGGTCAGTTGGATCCTCGCCAACGCATACGTTTATGACGCTACCGTCTTTAAGTGCAAGAACGCCGTGAATTGCCAGAGGAATGGTGACCCACTGGTACTTCTTGACGCCACCATAGTAGTGGGTGTCAAAGGTGGCAAGCTCGTTGCGCTCCTCAAGTGGGTTCTGCTTGACGTCCAGACGAGGGGAGTCGATGTGAGCGCCAAGGATGTTTAGGCCCTCTTCCAGGGACTTGGTACCAATCTGGACAAAGATGACGGACTTGCCGCGAATATCTGCGTAGACTTTGTCTCCAGCCTTGAGAGTTTTACCTGCAGCGATGGCGTCAGAAAGCTTAACGTAACCTGCTGCTTCGGCAAGCTTGATAGCGCTTGCGGCGCACTCGCGCTCAGTCTTGTTATCGGAGATAAACTTTCTGTAGCCCTCGGTAAACGACTGGAGTTTGTCCAGGTCTTCCGAGGTGTACTTTTTCCATGCGTTTGTGGTTTCCATACCCATCCTTTCTGCAGCAAGCTCAGTGTGAGCTGCTGTTTGTTGTTGCTGTTAGTTGCGCCGACCGTGATGAGACCGCGACTTAGTTGCCTCCGTTGGAGCTGTTTGAGCCAGAACCGTTAGACCCGCTGCTAGAACTATTACCAGATCCAGAGTTTTGATTGGAACCAGAATTGCTGTTTGAGCTGCCCGTTCCGGAGTTGTTACTAGAAGAATTACTCTCAGACGAGCTGCTTGAGCTGCTCGAGTCGCTGGTCTTTTCCGAACTAGACGAGCTGTCGGAGCTGGTGGTCTCTGATTTATTGGAGTCAGTGCTCTCCGAAGAGGAATCCTTGGAATCAGTGGACTTGCTTGACTCGTCGGTCTTCTCGCTAGAAGAGCTGGAATCGTCTTTCTTATCCGTCGAATTGCTGGTATTCGTAGTTTTTTCCGTCACAACTGGGGTTGTGCTGACCTTTGGTCCCAAGCCAGATCCGTCGGTGATATAGCTGAGGAACATTGCATAAAGAATGACGGCAGAAATGGTAAAGATAATTGAAATAATGGTCACGATAGTCAGCGTTCTTACGCGCTTGCGAGAAAGCTTTGGCGTGCGATTTACCTGCGAAGACTGTCCTGTGCGAGAGTCAGCGCTGGGATAATAATCGCGAGAAGGTGCATATTGTGCTCGAGGCATAGATTGTGTGCCTTCAAGCGTTGTTTGGCTGCTGTTTGGGTATGCCTGCTGGCTATATTCATCGTTGTCGCCGGTGCGGAACTTATGCGTGGAGCGCCTGATAACGTTCTGGTAAATCTGCGAAGCAAGCGCCGAGGCGGCGGCACCAACGGCCACGCCAATAATCGAGCCAGCAATACCAATCTGGTTTGACAGTACAAACGCGGTCACCGCGGCAAGCGATGTTGCCAAAATTTGGGTAATTGAGACGTCCTTAAGAAGGCCGGGCTTCTCGTCTGTTGCCTCATCGGTAGGCTGAGCAGGCGAAGCTAATCGAGTTTTGTCTGCATCAAAGTGCTTATAGCTCACAAGATGCTCCTTTCTTCGAACTGATAGCCTACCTCATTTTTGTGAAGATGTAATGTTTCGTCGCTAAATCGCAACATCAGCTGGCGAGAAACCC
>CAUUFE010000103.1:0-2591 GCA_963544415.1 uncultured Atopobium sp. | reverse complement strand
TAGACACACCAAAGCCCGGATGCTATTGCGCGGCATCCGGGCTCTTTTTGTGCGTTCGCTGACTTTGCGAGCAGTGCGGGTTTCTCACCAAGTGCGCCGCGAGCTGCGTGGGTTTCTCGGCAGGTACGCCATGCGAGCCTGAAAAGTGCATGAAGTCTGAGCGAATTTACTCAGACGTAGCGAGAAAAACCGGCAAAACCACTCAGACATGGTGCACTTTTCCGGCAAAACGTTCAGACATGGCGAGAAAATCAGGCTCCCTGAAGGAAGTTCCCTGTGCGTTTTAAGACCCAACTGAGGCTTGTTTGAAACGCGCCTGAAAAGAGCAAAGAATCTGTGTTTGGGATACAGATTCTTTGATGAAATTAGGCAGAATCCACCGATTCTTTGATGCTTTCAGGCAAAAGTTACAGATTCTTTGCAGAAATCAGGCGCGCGGCAGCAACCTTGTGCTAAGACGCGCTTTGCGAGCAGCGGAGTTTCTCACTAGAGATCTCTACTGAGCTACAACTTACAGCGCGGCGAGAAAATCCTCTGCTTGCTGAGCGATTGCCTCGTGAACCTCGGGCTCTGGTTCCCAAGTTCCTTCAGTCCAAGCGGTTACAGGAAGCGAGAAACCATTGAATGGCTCAACTGGTTTGGTACGCAGGGCCAGGAACTGCTGCTTTACCACGGCGAGCGATCCTGCAGTCTTGTTTCTACCACCAACACCACTTGCGGTGACAGTCTTGCCAGCAATGGCGGTCTCAGATTTCTTCTCGTAATCGGAAGTGAGCGGACGGCTCAGCCAGTCCAGGATGTTCTTAACGGTACCAGGGATGCTGTAGTTGTACTCTGGGGTAAAGAGCCATACGCCATCAGCAGCCATGACGGCATCCCTGACTTTCTGAACACCTTCAGGAGCTGGGAATTCTTCGTCCTGGTTGAGCAATGGGACGTCCAAAACATCAACTACCTCAACCTCTGCCTTGCCCTCAAGCGCCTTTGCAGCAACCTGGCTCAGCGTTTTGTTGAACGAGTTTTTACAACCAGAACCAATGATAAATACAATTTTCTTCATGAGCAGACCTCTCCGTAAGTGCTAGGTAAAATAAAATCATGTACGAGCAAATCTGCCCATACATGATTTGTGTACCCATATGCTAGTTCTATAGTCGTATTTAGCAAAAGTCCGAGAAATTCACACAGCTCTCAAGCGCTCTTACCACCTGCTCAAGACCCGCAAGATCTTCCTGGGTGAACCTTGCCACGCTTGGACTATCAATGTCCAGCACGCCAACTACCTGCTCACCCTTGAATATGGGAACGACCACCTCAGAGTTTGACGCAGAGTCGCATGCAATATGTCCGGGAAACTGATGCACGTCTTCTACCAGCTGACTTGTCTTTGTTGCCGCAGCTGTACCGCACACTCCCCGTCCAAAGGAAATGCGTACGCAGGCAACCTTTCCCTGGAAAGGACCCAGGCGCAGCTCAGGTGAGCGCAGCTCGGGTGAGCGCAGCTCGGAAGAACCCGGCTCCAAGCCCGACTCGACGCCCGGCTCCAAGCCCGACTCGACGCCCGGCTCCAAGCCCGACTCGACGCCCTGCTTCAAGCCCGACTCCAAGCCCGACTCGACGCCCTGCCCCGAATCCACTACGGTAGCAGGATCTACCAGGTAGAAGCCCGACCAGTTGATATCATCCAAAGCGTCCCACAGGAGAGCAGCAGCGTTGGACAGTACTGGCAGCCAGTGAGCATCAACCTCAGCTAGCGAGACAATCTGTTTTGCAAGTAAGCCGTAGTCTGCCATAGTTACTTCTCTGGCAAAATCTCAATCCAGCAGCCATCAGGGTCTGCAATAAAGTAGAGACCCATCCTTGGGTTCTCTTTGACGATGCAGCCCATCTCCTCGTGAAGAGCGTGGAAGGCATCAAAATCATCAACGCGGAAGGCAATGTGCGTGTCTTTTCCGCCGTTGTCGTAAGGCTCTACCCATCCACGGTTCCACGTGAGCTCCAGCTCAAATGGAGACCAATCGTTTACCAGAAACGTATTGGTCCAAGAGCCGTCCTCTGGTCCCTTAACGCGATCAACACGAAATCCCAAAGCCTTCTTGTAAAACTCAACGGTTTTCTCGCTATCCAAAACATGAGTGCAGCGGTGAACAAAACGTGCCTGCATACATCCTCCTTTGATATCGAGAAACCCCGCTACTAGACGGGGTTTCTCGCCATATGAACTACATGCTGGTAGATGGACTGCCAGCGGAAATCATGCGCAGCCTGTGCGCAGCCGTGTGCTCGGTTGGCGCAGCCGCGCGCTTAGCTAAGCTCCTGCTCAAGCTGATCAACCAGCTGACCAAAATACTTGAGTGCAGCATTAACAGGATCTGGAGTTGCCATGTCAACACCAGCGCCGCGGAGCAGCTCGATTGGGGTCTTGGAGCAGCCACCGGAAAGATAGCCGATGTAATCCTTAACCGCAGGCTCGCCCTCGGAAAGAATGCGCTGGGACAGAGCAATAGCTGCCGAGAAACCAATGCAGTACTGGTAAACATAGAAGTTGTAGTAGAAGTGAGGGATGCGCGACCACTCCAGCTTAATCTCTT
>CAUUFE010000102.1:0-2622 GCA_963544415.1 uncultured Atopobium sp. | reverse complement strand
GTGAATGGGAGTTTTTTTCTTGCAGTTTATGATATGTAAGCGTTGTATGTGCACGTTTAGTGGCGCTCCGCAAGTGCGCATTTATTGGAGCTCCGAAAAATATTAATAGTCCTTGAAGTAACTGCTGATAGCCAAAAGGACCTGGTAGTTAAGGCCAAGCACATAGTCTCCCTGATCGGTATGAACCGTGCGAAGCGTAAACTCAAGATTGTCACCAACCGTGATTTTATCGCCATCTTTTTTGCCAGTACGAGACATATCACCAGTTGTAAGTGGGAAAATTCTTCCAGCTGGATTGACCGAAGTAACAAAGAATATAAAAGGCTCGACGGCGTTTTCACCAGGGTTGATGTGCAGTTGTTTGAAAATCTGACTGTTTGTTGACACATAGACTACTTCGTTTCTGTCAAACTCCTTCTTCAGCTCTGGAAGAGTCGCTGCTACCCAAGGTAGATCATGGTGAACAAAGGGATTGTCGCTTGCGAGCGACTGCGCAATAGGCGAGCCATACTGGTAGACGTAAACAATCTTGTTGTAGAGCTCGCTGACGTCGTTAACAGTTGTCTGAGCTGGTGCGGCCTGGTTAGCTTGGACAAGCTCTATAAGATTCATGGAATTGAGCTGGTCAGATGAAGCGCCTTTGGATTGTGCCTCAGAAACGGTCAATCCACCAAATGCAAATGACCCCACGCCAAATACCAGGCAAAGTGCGGACAACGCAACAAGAACTTTAGATGACTTCTTTTTGGAAAGGAATGCGATTCCGACAGCAAGAGCAACAAAAATAAGCACGATATACCAGGTCTTACTGATGGCATATCCCAGAGTCTCAGTCATTGGGCCTCCTCGTGTTGTAAGTTAGTTACTAATTTTATCAGAGGACCCCTATTTGTCATAAATTTGTTGGGGGTTCTGACTCGTAGCCTTCGCAAGTCTGTCGTGGATCTGACACGACCTTCTCGCAAACCTGTTGCGAATCCGAATCGAAGCTGACCGATCGACTGATGTTGTTCCCGTGACATTTGTCGTAAAACCTTGAGATTTTATTTTCTACCTCGTATAGTGGAGTTTCGGAAATTCTGACTATTGTTTGTCGACCGGTACAAATCTCCGACACATCAACGTGTCGCATCGCAAACGTACTGATTGACTTGGAGGATTGATGGAAAACGAGATTCCACCAGTTAATCGTGTAGACGAGATTCACGAGAAGCTCAGCGCACTTCAGGGTCAAAAACTCAAGGTCAAGGCCAACATGGGTCGTTCTCGTATTGTTGAGCGCACAGGTACCCTGGTTATGGCCCATCCATCTCTTTTCATTGTTGAGGTTGGCGAGCGCCGCGGTCGCACTGCCCGTCAGTCCTACCAGTACGTTGATGTTCTGACCGGCACCGTTGAGCTGTTTGACTACGAGACCGGCGAGCGTTTGTTTGATTTTGAGTTTGAAGAGTAGTTTAGAAGCGCGCATTACTTCGACTAGGCTCACTCTCATGACTGCCTCTTCGTCCAAATTTGGACGCCAAACCATCAAAATTCCTTGCAAGATCAATCTTCACCTGGGCATTCACACCCAGAAGGACCAGCGAGGATACCATAAAGTAGATTCGCTCATGGTTCCTGTTGCCTTGTACGACACAGTTGTTGTCGACGACGCATCGGAACTCACGGTTACACATGAGCCGCAGCTCTGCGTGTTGCCCGAGCGCACAACAACCTGGAAAGCCGCGGTTCTTCTTGCCAATAAGCTGGGAGTTTCTCCAGATGTTTCCATTGATGTGCAAGTTCATATTCCCGAGAAGGCCGGTCTGGGTGGATCGTCCGCTGATGCCGCCGCAACGCTCTATCTACTTGCTCAGCGCTGGGGTGTTGATCCGTTGGATCCGCTGGTAGTTGAGGTAGCCAAAGCTGTGGGCGCTGACGTTGCGTTCTTCTTAGACCCACAGCCATCGCTTATGCTGGGTGCAGGAGATACGCTGGTAGAAACCTATGCGTCCACCGTTGACGCTCCTCTTGCCATTGTTTTACCAGCAGAAACAGGTGTTGTTACCAAAGAGGCATACGACCAGTTTGATGCGTCGCCAATTGCACTGGAGTCCTACGAGAATCTGTCCGCACTTTTGCGTGACGCTGGTCAGGATGCTGCAAGCATAGAACTCGCCCCTGACAACGCCGCTGCAAGTAAGCAATTCATCCAGCAGGTAGCAAGCCTCCTCTTCAATAATCTTGCGCCAGCAGCAAAATCGCTAAAACCACAGGTAGCCGAGGTAGAGAAATGGCTAAAGGCGCAGCCTGGAGTTCTTGGTGCTCAGGTCTCTGGCTCAGGTAGCAGCTCTTTTGCGCTTTGCGAATCACAGGATGCCGCCAACGCTATCGCAGCCGCAGCTCAAGCAAAAGGTTGGCGAGGCTTCTCCACTACCTGCAAGTTGTAGTGGTAACATAGAGCGGCAAATGTTTGATGGATTTATCTCATCGGACGAGGCAAAACATAACGGGTTGTGGCTCAGCTTGGTAGAGCGCTCGGTTCGGGACCGAGAGGTCGCTGGTTCAAATCCAGTCAACCCGACCATTTTTCCTGATAATCAGTGAACTTCCACCGTTTTTACCGCGAAATAAGCGTTTTGG
>CAUUFE010000101.1:0-2638 GCA_963544415.1 uncultured Atopobium sp. | reverse complement strand
ACAAGACATCTAAACGAGGCTCTTGATTGGCAAGGTTATCTAACATGCGAGCAATCTGGGGATCGGAGCTATTGTCAACGATGATGAGCTCCCAATGAGGGTATGTCTGCTCTTGAAGTTGCCTAATTACCGTTCTAATAGCATCAGCATCATTATCAGCGGCCATGAGAACCGAAATCATATGTGGATTGTATGAGCGCTCGTGCATTCCACATCCCCCAAACTGGTCCTAAATTTTAGATACCAGTTTACCCATAAAAAGTGAATTAAAAAGACATTTTTATTCTATCAAAATCTCTCCACATATCGTGTTTAACTGCTGTTATGTGGACATCTGACCTGTTTTGTAGGAGCGGCGCTACACACAACGCCCATAACGTCTATACGAGCATACCAACAAGCTTTCCTAAGGCCGTAGGGTCAACGGTAGTGCCACTTGAACCTTCAACAACAGGAGCTTCATCATGCTCAAGATTAGACACGCCAATTGGCTGCACAATCTCTACAAGCTCAAGAAGCTGATTGGGATTCATATCGGTAATCATTGAAGACAACAAACTAGAAGCATTGCTTACCAGTGAACGAGCGCCCGAACCAGAAAGTGCCGAGATTTTCTCCCACACATCATCTGTGGCAATGATAACGTGCGTAATCTTGATGTTGGTGACAGAAGCAAGTGCGCTAACAAAAGCGCTCTGACCGTCATCTTTGTAAATATCTGCCAGTGTTTTAGCGTTTGAGTCTACTTCTGCATACACATCAGTAGGAATAGACACTATATGGCCGGTTCCCTGCGTGCGATCAATGACCAAAAGCCGTACAGACTGAAGAGTCGAATCCCCTGCCTTAAGCGAATTTGTGCTGATAACGGCATAGGTAAGAAAGTCATCATCAGATTGTGTAGTGCCATCCGGATTGCCTGAAACACTTTGGCTCTTTACAGCCTTGTTAAGCCCATGATCTCCCAAGTGAGACTCAAGCTGCGCGCGATCCCAAAGAGTTACAACAACAATGCCTACAAGAACAGCAACAATGGCAACAACAGCAAGGCCAATCACGTTGGTATAGGGATTCTCACGCGGAACATCGCTGCGCTCAAATCTTTCTCTTTTCCTAAACATACTGGCTCCCTGCCTCACTGTTCATCAGTTCTGCAAGAGCTCCTAAAAAAGACGCTCTCTTCTATGATGCTATTTCTTTGCGAGGGAAACCACCGCACACAATACAAGTGGTAGAAAAGTCTTCGTGAACGGCGCGAGAAGACCGATGAAGCTGGATTGGCACACAGATACTACGACGCAATCAAGGAACCGAAAGCGCTACCAGGGTTGCAAAACACCCTCTGGATAACGAACGCTTACAAACGTGAGGCCCTGAGCAGGTGCACAACTGCCAGCAGCAATTCTATTCTGAGCAACTAGAACCTCGTCAATCCACTCAACAGGCCTGTGACCTCGGCCAATCTCAACCAGCGTGCCCACAATCGTGCGCACCATGTTATGCAAGAAGGCGTTGCCCGTAATATCAACTGCAATGAGTTTCTCGCCAGCCTCTTCAATTTCTTCAACGGTAAGGCGCTCCACAAAACGATGCGTTGGCTTGCCCTCGGCAGAAATTGCCTTGCAGAAGCTCTTGAAATCGTGCTCTCCCACCAGCGCCTGCGCCGCCTTGTCCATAAGCTCTGCGTCCAAGTGACCGTTGTACCACCACACGTGGTCCCAGCTCAGCACGGGGCGAGCGCTACCTGCACAAATGCGATAGCGATACGAGCGAGCCTGGGCATCAAAGCGTGCCGAGAAACCCTGTGGGGCGCGGAAGAGTTGTCGGATAGAGATGTCATCATCGGTCAGAGCGGTGAGCGAGCGAACGAGTTTCTCGCCAGACAGCGCCAGCTCAGCGCCGTACACAGGCAGGCTCACGTACTGGGCCTGGGCGTGCACGCCGGCGTCGGTTCTGCCCGCGCAGGTGAGCTCGACCTCTCTGCGCAAAACGGTCTCAAGTGCGCGGCGAAGGTCTCCTGCCACGGTGCGCTGGGTGGGCTGCTCGGCAAAGCCGCAGAATGCAGCACCGCGATAACCCAGCTGGATAACAAGCGTAGCTTCAGGCTCAGAAGAAGCTTTAGCGAGAGTCTCAGGAGCTGAAGGCTCAGCCGAAGACTCCTCACATGCATCAAAACTGCAATTTGATGCAATGTTTTGTGATGTTTCTGAGTTCATGAAGCTCCTTGAAATGACTTTGCCCACTAGAGTGATTGTATCGTAGGCTCAAAGTTGACGCACGTATTGTAGCTGCTGGGCGCAAGACCGCTACAGTAATGCAAGGCAGTACCTGCAATGCAAGATCACTACAGCGTTGTAAGACCAAGGCACAGTGCAACCCACAGCAGCAACACTACCCAATCAACAAGCTGCATTTTTGCGGAGATACGAGTACGTTTAGCTGCGCCAAGACAGCGATCTGTCATTGTTTGCGCCATCTGATCTGCGCGCTGAAAGAGCGAGACGGTCAGCGGTACCAAAAGCGTAAACCACTTTTTGATTCGCTCAACAATACCGCCCGATTCAAAATTGAATCCACGTGCCCTCTGAGCTGCTCTAATTCTGTCGAGTTCTTCTAAGGTAAGCGGAATTGCCCTCAG
>CAUUFE010000100.1:0-2685 GCA_963544415.1 uncultured Atopobium sp. | reverse complement strand
GTAAAGCTTCGTACAAAGTTTATGACAGGCCTTTTCCGCGTGGTTTCCATGCTTCCTGTTGTTTCTCCGCCATTTGTTCTCTCGCTTTCCATGATTATGATGTTTGGTAAGAAAGGCCTGATTACTCGAGGTCTTTTGGGAATTTTTGACAACAACATCTATGGTTTCTGGGGCATTTTTATTGTCCAGACTATGTCGTTTTTCCCTGTGTGTTACATGATGCTTAAGGGTCTGCTTAAAAACATTGACCCATCCCTTGAAGAAGCAGCACGTGACATGGGTGCAAGTCGCTGGAAAGTATTTACCAGCGTTACACTTCCTCTTATTTTGCCTGGTTTAGGCAACGCTTTTCTCGTCTCATTTATTGAGTCGATCGCAGACTTTGCTAACCCAATGATTATTGGTGGCTCCTACGATACTCTGGCAACAACTATCTACCTGCAGATTACAGGTGCGTACGATAAGCAGGGTGCGGCTGCAATGGCTGTTGTTCTTCTTTCCATTACGCTGCTCATGTTTGTTGTTCAGAAGTTTGTGTTGGAAGCAAAGAGCACGTCTACACTTTCGGGCAAAGCAACGCGAGCCAGGATGCTTATTACAGACAACTCAGTTCGCATCCCACTTACCATTCTTTGCGCGCTGGTTGCTCTCTTTGTTATTGGCATGTACCTCTGCGTTCCTTATGGTTCGTTTGTTCGTTCCTGGGGCTCTAATTACGAGTTAACAACAAAGTGGTTTGAGCAGGTATTTTCCAAGTACCACGGTCTGCAGGCGTTTAGTGACTCGTTTATGCTTTCGCTTATTGCAGCACCAATCACCGCTTTGCTTTCAATGATCATTTCTTATCTGGTAGTAAAGCGCCGCTTCCGTGGTCGTGGTTTTATCGAGGCTGTATCCATGCTTGCCATGGCAGTTCCTGGTACGGTCTTGGGCGTTGGCTACATTCGCGGTTTCTCAAGCGGCGTTATGCACACAGGATTTTTGCAAGGCCTGTATGGCACGGGACTTATCCTGATCATTGTCTTTGTCGTGCGTTCGCTTCCTACAGGAACACGCTCGGGCATCTCGGCACTTCGACAGATTGATAAATCAATTGAGGAGTCCGCATACGACATGGGCGCCGACAGCTTTACGGTGTTTATGACCGTTACGTTGCCGCTGATTAAAGATTCGTTCTTGTCGGGCCTGGTAACGGCATTTGTCCGCTCCATCACCGCAATTTCTGCAGTTATCCTCTTGGTCACACCAGAGTTCCTGCTCATCACCGTTCAGATTAATGAGTTTGCTGGTAAGGGTTCATATGGTATGGCCTGCGCCTTTGCAACAATTCTGATTGTTATTACCTATGGCTCGGTATTGCTTATGAATTGGGCCATCAAACACTTTGGCACCAGCCGAGCACTCAAGGAGGAGTAACACATGGCTACAGAGAAAAAAGGCGTTCGCCTTGAGCACATTTCCAAGATTTATCAGGATCAGAAGACTGGAAAAGACTTCTACGCAGTTCAAGACGCTAACATCACTATTGCTCCTGGCGAGTTTGTAACGCTGCTTGGCCCTTCTGGCTGCGGAAAGACCACTATTCTGCGCATGATTGCTGGTTTTGAGAGCCCTGATGAGGGAAAGATCTTCCTTGGCGATGAGCAGATTGATGAGCTTACTCCAAACAAGCGCGATACTGCTATGGTGTTCCAGAGCTATGCGCTACTTCCTCACTACAACATCTTTGACAATGTTGCCTACGGCCTCAAGCTTCGCAAAATGGACAAGGCAGTAATTCGCGAGAAGGTCCTTCATATCCTTGGTCTTGTTGGACTTGAGGGCATGGAAGAGCGCATGACCAACCAGCTTTCTGGCGGTCAGCAGCAGCGTGTTGCTTTAGCTCGTGCTCTGGTTATTGAGCCAAGTGTGCTCCTCTTTGACGAGCCTCTCTCAAACCTCGACGCTAAGCTGCGCGTTGACATGCGTAACGAGATCCGTCGTATTCAGCAAGAGGCTGGTATTACCGCCATCTACGTCACGCATGACCAGTCAGAGGCAATGGCGCTTTCAGACAACATCATCATTATGAAAAAGGGTGTTGTGGACCAGGTTGGCGATCCTCAGACGGTTTACTATCACCCAGCAGACGAGTTTGTTGCAGATTTTATTGGTGAGTCAAACTTCCTGCATGCAACCATTGCAGACAAGCTTGATTCTGAGACTGCACTTTGCCGCTTTGAGGGCCATGAGTTTGAGGTCAGCGGATGTTCTCACCTGGACAAGGGTAAGGAATGCTGCATTGTTCTTCGTCCAGAGTCTGCGCGCCTTGCTGACGAGGGAACACTTGCCTGTGAGGTAGTTCTATCTCGATTCATGGGTCACTATCAGAACTATCACGTTATGGTAGGCGATACGCTCATCAAGATTACGGACTTCAATCCTCGTACCCACAAGATTTACAACGTTGGTGACCACGCCTTTGTTGACTTCACCAAAGATGAGGTCCACGTTCTGTAAGCGCTTTGGTTAAAGCAGTAACGTATGGCGAGAAGATCCGTTGGTCTTCTCGCCATTTTGTTAGATGGTTGATTTGAGCCAGTTTAGTTTGCAGGTGAGCAGCTTGTGATCAGGCTCAAGTGAGGGGTCCTTGATTCTTTTAAGGAGCATCTTGCAAGCGGCGTAGCCCTCTTCATAGACAGGCTC
>CAUUFE010000099.1:0-2695 GCA_963544415.1 uncultured Atopobium sp. | reverse complement strand
TACCTGCGGCGTCCTGCGTGCCTGCCTCAAACTTCTCGGGAACAGGAGCCCAAACAGCGCTGGTTTCGGTGACGGAATCAATCATCTCGCCGCCGGTAAGGAACGGTGGCATGGCATCAAGCAGCTCAGCGCGGCCCCAGAGTACGCCAATACCCATAGGTCCGCACATCTTGTGTGCCGAGAAAGCTAGCAGGTCGCAGTCAAGATCGTGCACATCAATAGGGATGTGAGGTGCGGATTGGGCGGCGTCGACAACCATGTAGGCGCCCATAGTGTGAGCGCGCTTGGCAATGGCCTTGATGTCATTGCGGGTGCCCAGCACGTTGGAGACGTGTGTGACAGACACAATCTTTGCGCGCTCGGTAATCTTTGACGCAATCTCTTCAGGCGTAATCTGGTACTGCGAATTCATGCGCAGGTACACCAGGTTAGCGCCGGTAACTTTACAAATCTGCTGCCATGGGATGATATTGGAGTGGTGCTCCATAATGGAAATGACCACGTCATCGCCTGGCTTGAGTGCATAGCGGCCAAGGCTTGAAGCAACCAGATTAAGCGCCTCAGAAGTGTTGCGCGTAAAGATAATCTGCTGGCTTTCTGGCTTGCCGTTTTTATCGACAGCGCCAATGAACTTTGCAATTGAAGCGCGAGCACCCTCGATAGCTGCGGTTGCTTCCACACTCCAACGATACAGTCCGCGCAGAGCGTTTGCGTTCATGGTCTCGTAGAAGCGAGACTGCGCCTCAATAACGGCGCGTGGGCGCTGAGAAGTAGCAGCGCTATCCAAGTACGCTACCTCGGGATTTGCTGCCAGAAGCGGAAAATCTGCCTTGTAAGGGTTATCGGTAATCTGAGCAACTTCTGCGTCGGTCATTACGCGACACCACCTTTGTTGGAATTGGTTTCAGCGGCAGAATCCCTGCTATCGCTGTCAGCTGCGTCGTTGCTGGCAGCATCGTTACTACCTGCAGCTTCGTCATAGTCGTGAGCAATTTCTGCGCCCAGCTCAGCCTCGCAACGCTCAACGGCCACGCGGTGAGAAATCTCTTCAGGTGCGTTGATGATGGCGTCTTCAAAGAGCGCGCGTATAAACAGCTGCTCTGCAGCCTGGCGAGAAAGTCCTCGAGCCGCAAGGTAATCAAGCTGCTCAGGGGAGACGGATCCAATGGTAGCGCCGTGGTTACCAGCAACATCGTCCTCATCGCAGAGAATAACAGGCATGGTCTTGTTGACAACATCGTCGCCAAGAATCATGACCGTTTCAATCTCGTTACCCTGGGCATCCTTTGCGCCACGGACAAGATCGATGGTTGCACGAAGCGTCTTTTTAGCTGCCTCGTTAAGGACGCCAGACTCAGTGAGCTGCGCGCGCGTGGAGGTTCCACGCATGCGTACCAGGTGGTTGATATCAAGCGTTTCTTCGTGAGTAGCGTGATAGCGATTGTTGAGGTCAAGGCGAGCTCGAGCACCAACCAAGTTAGCGGTGAGTCCAAGACCAATGGTTGATCCACCCAGAGCGTACTGCTTAACGTCAACAGCAGCGTCCTGGTGAATCTCAAGGCCAACGCTTTCAAGGTGCTGCTGGCCCTCATTGACGCCAAGCATCTCAATAAGGTGCAGCTTTGCACCAGCTTCAACAACAATGCGGGTGAGAGCGGCGCTTGTTGGGAGCACGTCGCCGGAAGCGTTCGCGTCGCTGCTTGTAGGTGCGTTGCCGTCAACATCGCCTGCAAATGCAGCGATAACTACGGTAGCCTCAGCACCTTCACGCAGAATAACACCGGTGTTCGCGCACTGGTTTTGAGCTGCAGAAACGGCAACAACAATAGGATCTTCTCGCCTGGTATGAGCGGGAACGTTGTAGAAATCAGACTTGAATGCTTGAGACTCTACGTAGTCAGTAACCTCTTGACCCATTCCACACTCAATGCGCTCAAAAAGGCGGGGCAGAGGCAGGTATACTTTGCCTGCATCAGCATGATCAGGGACGGTAACTGACAGTGAATTAGCGCGTAGACGGTTCCATGTCTGAGCTGCAGGAACGTTGGCGCGATTAATCAAAACGTTATCCATTAACCAATCGCTCCTTCCATCTCAAGTTTAATCAGGTTGTTCATCTCAACGGCGTACTCCATTGGGAGCTCCTTTGAGACAGGGTTTGCAAATCCGTTTACTACCATGGTGCGAGCCTCAGCCTCAGAGCAGCCGCGGCTCATCAGGTACAAAACGGTGTCGTCAGAAATACGGCCAATAGTTGCCTCGTGGCCAATCTGAGCAGTTGCATTGCGAACATCCATCTCTGGGATGGTGTCGGAGCGGCTGATGTTATCCAGCATCAGAGACTGGCACGAGAATGCCACGCGAGCGTTTTCTGCCTTGCGTCCAACGGTAACTGTAGAGCGGAAGGTATTGACGCCACCGTCCTTGGAGATGGACTTAGTGTCAACGTTTGCTGAGTTATTGGAGCCGTTGATGATCACCTTGCAGCCCGTGTCTAGGTCCTGCGTAGCGCCTGCAAACGTAATACCGGTGAACTCGCAGTTAGAAGAATCGCCGTTCATGATCGTAGAAGGGTAGAGGTAGGAAACGTGGCTTCCAAAAGAGCCCGAGACCCACTCCATCTTTGCATTGCTGCCAATAATGGCGCGCTTGGTGTTGAGGTTGTACATGTTCTTGGACCAGTTTTCGATGGTCG
>CAUUFE010000098.1:0-2781 GCA_963544415.1 uncultured Atopobium sp. | reverse complement strand
GCCTTCTTAGCGATCTCTGCAAGATCTGCGAAGCCCTGCTCGTCAGAGTAAGCAATCTCTGCGAGAACCTTGCGGTCAAGCTCAACACCAGCGAGCTTGAGGCCGTGCATGAACTTGCTGTAAGAAAGGTCGTTGATGCGTGCTGCAGCGTTGATACGCTGAATCCACAGTGCGCGGAAATCACGCTTCTTGTTACGACGGTCGCGGTAAGCATACTGACCAGAATGCTGTGCCTGCTCCTTCATACCACGGAAGGTACGAGAGGAAGTTCCGTAATAACCCTTTGTGCGCTCAACGAGCGTCTGACGCTTCTTGCGACCAGCAACTGCGCGCTTAACTCTTGCCATATCTAATCACTCCTTGTTATTTGATCTGGTGGGTGGCGCGCTTAGTTCTTAGCGCCCATACGCTGAGAAACTACTGCTGCATCGCCAGCGGAAAGAACAGCTTCTTTACGGAAGCCACGGATACGCTTCTGGGACTTCTTGGTAAGAATGTGGCTCTTAAAAGCCTTAGCACGCATAATCTTGCCAGTACCGGTGCGGCGGAAACGCTTAGCCGAACCCTTGTGCGTCTTCATCTTAGGCATACTACTTCTCCTCCTGTGTGGCGCCATCCTCAGCACCCTCGGGCTTCTCGTCGTCAAACGCTCCCTTGATTGGAGCAACGAGCATGTGCATGTTACGGCCTTCAATGAGCGGTTTCTGCTCAATTGTGGCAAAAGGCTTCAAATCTTCAGCAAGGCGATCAAGTACAATACGGCCCTGCTCTGGGTGAGCCATCTCGCGTCCACGGAACATGATGGTGATCTTGACGCGTGCTCCCTTCTTGAGGAAGCGCAGTACGTGACCCTTCTTAGTCTCGTAATCGCCCACATCAATCTTTGGGCGGAACTTCATCTCTTTGACTTCGATCTTGACCTGGTTCTTACGAGCTGCCTTGGCCTTGCGAGCCTGCTCATACTTGAACTTACTGTAATCAAGAATCTTGCATACAGGAGGCTCGGCATTTGGAGCAATCTCTACGAGATCAAGACCGTGCTCACGAGCTCTCTTCATTGCATCATTGACGCCAAAAAGACCAAGCTGACTACCATCAGCGTCAATAAGACGGCACGTGCGAGCAGTGATTTCCTCATTAATGCGAGGACCATCGTTCTTGGCTATCTTGTACACCTTCCCTCTTGGACAATTGCTTGTCCGCCAATAAAAAACCCAGTGCACAAGCAACTGGGAGACAATACGCACAGGTAGCGTGCGAAGGTTAAATTGTCTGACCAGACAGCTGCTTTTGCGCTGTGTAGGTGGGGACTCATGTTCAATCCCGCTTCAAAAGTACCTTGTAAGGTTACCTCTAACAAGAAGACATTACAAGTACCAAGTTAGATATGACGAGAAATTCACATCTAGCTTAAACTTTTAGCTGGTGCCCGAGGTGGGACTTGAACCCACACGAGTTTCCTCAAAGGTTTTTGAGACCTCCGCGTCTGCCATTCCGCCACTCGGGCTAAAAAGTTTGCATAGGTACTATACCGCACCTATGCAAATCTGTCTTGCTAAATCATCAAAGTTGTAGCTGATTTAATCCTGCAAGAAAGGGTTAGTTGCTATCTCTGCCTCAAGAGACGTTTGATTTCCATGTCCTGACAAAATAATGGAGGTTGGATCAAGCTCTGTCTTGATGCGGTTCAAAGAAGCCTTAAGTGTTTCAAAGTTGCCGCCTGGAAGGTCTGTTCTTCCTGCAGAACCCTGGAAAAGCGTATCACCTACAAAAACGGCGCCAGTAGCAGTTCCCTCTCCCACCAAAACAATGCCGCCAGGAGTGTGACCAGGAGTTTCCATAATCTTGAACTGTGCAGTTCCAACAGAGAGAACATCTCCCTCGTGGAGAAAACCGTCTGGTTCTGGAGCATCATCATAAATCTCGTTTGAGTTATGAGCCCTCTGTGCAAGCTCATTATCTGCCTCGTTGATGAGGTACTGAGCGCCAGGCACAGCAAGCTTCAAAGCCTTAACGCCGCCAACGTGATCAGCATGGCCGTGAGTAGCAACAATGTACTTAAGCTCAAGATTCAAGAGCTGTGCAGCAATCTCTGCACCCAATGCACCGGCATCAATAATCATGCACTCATTACCAGAAACGTAAATGTAGCAGTTGGTCTCAAGAGGACCTACTTTGAAGACGCCAATCTGGTCTTTTGCGTGATGGCAACCACCATGACCGTGATGGCCGCAGCAACCGCCATGACCGTGCTCACCATGGCCATGCTCGCCATGATGACCGCAGCAGCCACCGTGTCCGTGCTCTTCCTCGTGATTATGACCGCAAGAGCAGCTGTCATTTTGATTAGCCATAGAGTCTCCTTCTCATCTGATTAGCGCCTTCACCTGGCATAATACGACGAGCGTCGTAGACAGAAGGCACGCGAGTTACAAATGCAAATAAGGTGTCAAGCAAGCTGGTATCAGAGATAGAAACCAAGAAACGCATACGTACTACGCCCTGCTCGCCCACTTGTGTAGCTGCAGAAAGAATATTTGCACCAGCGTCAGACAGCGCAACCGTGACGTCCTTAAGAAGGCCCATACGGTCTGTTGCCTCAACAACAATCTCTACCCTAAACTCAGTAGCGCCGCTGGCATCCCAAGAAACAGGGATGATTCGCTTTGGATCGTTGAGCAGATCTTTAACGTTAGGGCAATTGGCGCGGTGAACAGAAACACCGCGACCGCGTGTAATGAAGCCCACAATATCGTCACCTGCAACAGGATTGCAGCAATG
>CAUUFE010000097.1:0-2783 GCA_963544415.1 uncultured Atopobium sp. | reverse complement strand
TTTGCCATGACTAGTTCTCCTTAGGGAAGGAAGGAGGAACTGGAGCGCCTGGAGGCACTGGTGCACCCGGTACGGTTGGAGCAGCAGGTGCTGCTGGGGCTGCTGGAGCGGCAGGAGCAGCAGGTGCGGCAGGCGCTGCTGGAGCGGCGGGTGCAGCTGGGGCTGCAGGTGCGGCGGCTACAGGCGCACCAGGAATGACCGGCTGAACAGCGGCGCCGTCCTTTGTGGTGGCCATGTCCTGAGCAATCTCGGCAGAAACGCCAGGAGCGCCTGCCTCAAGGCCAAGAAAGACTTCCTCAAGTGAAGCATTACCACGAATCTCGTCCGTTTTACCTGCAGCAAGAAGCTTGCCCTGACGAATAATTGCAATTTTATTGCAGAGTTTCTCGACAACCTCAAGAACATGTGACGAGAAGAACACAGCAGATCCGCGGTCGGCAAGCTCGTGCAGCATCTTCTTGAGCTCGAAGCTTGCTGCTGGGTCCAGGCCAACAAATGGCTCGTCCAAAATGATGAGCTTTGGCTCGTGGAGCAGAGCGGAAATCAGAACCAGCTTCTGCTTCATACCGTGAGAGTAGCTGCCAATAGCGTTTGCCAGGGAATCGGTGATGCCCAGGCGGTTGGCCAGCGTTGTAATGCGCTCGACGCGGTTCTCCGCAGGAACGCCAAAGATGTCGCAGACGTAATTAAGGTACTTAATGCCGCTCATGAACTCGTAAATGTCTGGATTATCTGGGACGTAAGCGATGACCTGCTTTGTTCCCACAGGGTCAACCAGCACGTTCTTGGAGTCCACGAAGATGACGCCGCCCTCAAATGGCTGAGCACCAACGATGGACTTGATAAGCGTGGTCTTACCTGCGCCGTTGTGGCCGATAAAACCGTAGATGTCGCCAGGCATAACGTCGAGCGAAAGGTCAGAAACAGCAACCTTAGAGCCGTACTTCTTGGTGAAGTGCTGGACGCTCAGCACAGGAACAACCTCGCCCGGAGCTGCTGGGGCTGGGGCTGGCGCCGGGGCTGGTGCTGCGGGAGCCGCGGGCGCTGCGGGTGCAGCTGGTGCCGCTGGAGCGGCAGGAGGTACGGGAGCGTTAGGAACAGGTGGCTGTGGGGTGTTGTCGGCCATGTTAGTTTCCTTCTTCCAATTTATCTATCTTGTTCACACGAGTGTCTTGAGCTTTTGGAGATCGCTTTGCTCTTCTCAGAGCATCGCGCAAAATCCATTCTACCTGAGCGTTGGTTGAACGCATGTCATCTTGCGCCCAGCGTTCAACCGCCTCCCAGACTTCTGGAGCTACACGAAGTGGATATTGTTTGCGAGGTGCCATGGGTTTCTCGCCATGCTTTACTGCTGCAAGGAACCGGTATTAAGCACAGGCTGAGCCTCGGACTCACCGCAGAGAACAACCATAAGGTTGGAAGCCATGACAGCCTTGCGGTCCTCGTCGAACTCAACAACGCCATTCTCGGAGAGCTGAGTGAGGGCCATGTCAACCATAGAAACGGCACCCTCGACGATCTTTTTACGTGCAGCGATGATTGCCTCTGCCTGCTGGCGGCGGAGCATTGCCTGCGCGATTTCAGGAGCGTAGGAAAGATGCGTGAGGCGAGCATCGTCAACGGTGATACCAGCAACGGAAAGGTTACGGCTCAGCTCGGACTGAAGCGCCTCGGAGACTTCTTCGATGTTGGAACGCAGGGTAATTGCGGTATTGGACTCGGACTCGTCCTCCATGTGGTCGTAGCTGTAGATGCTAGCGACGTGCCTGAGCGCGGTCTCTGCCTGCATAGCAACGTAGCTGTCGTAGTCGTCCACGTCAAAGAGGGCCTTTGCGGTATCGCTGACGCGCCAAACAACAACCTCTGCGATCTCGATTGGGTTACCCATGCGGTCATTGACCTTGAGGACGTCGCCGTTTAGTGTGCGAGCACGGGTGGAAATGATGGAGGTGTGCACGTTTACACTGGGAGTAACGCCTGCAGCGAGAGAAGAGAGGTCACCCACGTTTGTAGACAGGGTCTTGGCATAGTAAGGATTTGCCCAACGAAGGCCCTCATCCTTGACGGTGCCAATATACTTACCAAACAGCACACACACCTTTGCCTGACCAGGCTGAAGGCTGAACAGGCCGCTTGAAACAAACAGGCCGGCAAAGAAGAATACCAGCGCACCAATGATGCTTGGGAACGACGGATCCAGGCGAGGATTTCTGTCTGCAGCGATAGCGCTGAGTACAAAATTAGCCAAAAACAGGGCTGCAACTGCAAAAAGAGCAATAGTAATCAGCAGGAATAGCCAACCACTCTTGGACTTAATGATTTTCTCGGTGCTCATAAGATCTCCTTTGCGACAATGAGCTTTATGTTGGCATCATTGTGATATCACATTGATTGCAAGTCAATAGAAATTTTTATTTAAATATTATTTAAAAATTGCAGGTGAGACGGCGGTTTTTAGCGAGCGGTATCGGCGCGATTGCGCGCGGCGAGAAGGTCGCTGCACGTGGCGAGAAGATTGACGCGCATGGCGTGAAGATCGTCTCTTCGGGAAAAGTATCCGACCTGTAAGACTTGGATTAAGCGCGCCTGATTTCTGCAAAGAATCTGTGGATTTTGCCTAAATGCATCAAAGATTCTGTGGATTTGCCTGATTTTGTTAAAGAATCTGTGCCTCAAATACAGATTCTTTGCACTTTTCAGGCGGGCCTTTCGTGACGTGACTTTTGGATCAGTTACGTCTCAAAAAGTGGTGTAAGGCTATTTCCTTACTACCTTCTAACCTA
>CAUUFE010000096.1:0-2785 GCA_963544415.1 uncultured Atopobium sp. | reverse complement strand
CCTTCAATGGAGTTGAGCATGTCAAAGTAGACGTCATCTTTGGTCATAATTCCTAGGTTCATCATGAAGTTCTTGGCCACACTAAAGAGCTCTGCATCAAGTGAGGCGCGGGTACCATCTAAGAAAATAGTAGAGACCTCATCTGTTGGAGCAACAGGAATTTGATTTTCTATGAGCGTGGCGTAAATCTCATCATCGTTCATATCTTCGCAGCTAAACTCAGGCTCTGTTTGCGCAAGAATAGCCGTCTCGGTACCAATAATAAACGTAGCACCTGGTAAGAACTTCAAGGCAAACTGATAACAGGCTTGGGCGGCTTTCAGATGCCTGAGTCTCCATTGGAAGAACGCCATGCGGTAATAACCAAATCCGATACTCTCGGGGTCATGGGCAAGCAGCAGGAGCTTCTTGAGTTCATCTGCCGCAGCTGTAATATCTAGCGACTCTTCAAGACAGTGGGAGAGGTGTAGCCTTGCACTCATGCTAAGAGGAGCAATCTCAACGGCCCTTCTCGCGTGCTGAAGAGCGCTTTGAATTTGTCCCTGGAGCGTCTGAGCAATAGACACCAAAAGGTGCGCCTCAAAGTAAGACATAGGAGCTAGACGAGTGTTTTTCTCGGGATTAGAGAGAATTCTGTTGTAGAGTACGCGATCAACGTAGTTCATAAAGACGCGCCACTGGGTAGTGTCTGTGTCTGTGTAGGTGTTATTGCTATCGACGGAGTCCAGCGCTTCACGTAGGAGCAGTTCTGCATCTTGATAGTTTTTCTCGCCAATAAGACGCTGGGCCTTGGTAACCGCCAAGGAAAGAACGCCTCCATCAACAAACTCTTCTGAAATAGCCTCAAAGTCATCTTCTGCAAGCGTGCCCTTAATAAAGCGAGAAACCACGCGTTCTCCCGCTGCTCGCACCGTAGGATCGGTAGAGTTTGCGGTATACGACAAGATAGTGCGGACGTTTTCTTCTGTAGAAGAAGAGAGGTTGCGCAAAATTTTGGTGATAATTTCTTCCCGCGCCTGACCTTCATCAATAGAAAGCCCCGACACTTCATCGGTGCCTAGTGCGTGAGCTGCGACGCTATCAAGTCGTTTTTGAGAAGACTCAACAAAATCGTACCTGCTTGGTGGACAGAATATCTCATTGTCTAAGGTAAAGAGCGGCTGTACCGCATGAAGAATACCATCTGCCTCGTCAATTTGCGCGTTCCAGTGCTGATAGACAGAAAGCGGATTAGTATCTTCTGTAATGTTTGTATCTTCAAATTGCTTACGAGTAATGTGGAACGAGAAAAGACAGGCATGCAACTTGTTTGTATTGCATATGCCAGAGAGCCATACCTCGTTAATCCTCTTCGAGCTTCTAAAAGCACTTGCGGTGATGAGCATACCAAGGTGTAAGTTGTAAGCGGTTGCTGCACGACTGAGGTCATCAAAGGTTGCTTCTTTGATACTTCCATCTACGCCAAGAAAGCTTCTTGGAAACTGCTCTGGAAGGGCCAGGTGTACCCTAAAGGCGGCAATTCCCTTGTGTACGTTGGTCCTAAACTCAGTGACAAGACGCTGAGATAGACGCAGGCTTTCAATGTGTAGAGAGATGGCTTTGCGGACAACCCACTCGCCGTCTTCTTGGGTGCTTTGAGTGGTGGCACAGCGGGGGCGAGATTGCTTCATCATGGTAGAAACAATCTTTTGCTCAAAAGCAAGCAAGTCAAGCTCAGTTGCCATATTTGCATCAAGAAAGTATCGCTCTGCAAAGAGGGCAGTGTTCAGTGCGCTTTCAATAGTAAGAAGCTGAATCTTCTGCTCATAGGAAAGTGTTTTTTGATTAGCGCGAAGATAAAAGAGGCCATTGGTGCGCAGACGTACCACACGGCAGGGGACGGCGCTATCTTGCGCGTCGAGAACGCCGGTATCTTTTAATCTTTGAGCCAGATGTAGCTCAAAGTCACTAGGCGGGATGGCAACAGAACCACCTTTTCGGTGAGAATCTTTTTCACGCAAAAACGCCGTATTTACAAAGTGTTTAAGCACTTCAAGGGGAGTAGTGGACTCTGTAAGTGCAAGAGAGAGTGCTTCAATGTTGAGCTTTGTATGCCAACCAGTCTGATCAATAGAACCAACTTGCTGATTAATTTGAGCATCGTCTAGAGACTCATCAGGCAGAACGTCTTTGTTGACGAGAGACGGATAGAGTTTTCCAAGCCTGTTTCTTCCAGGTTGCTTAGCTTCTGGATTATTTTCCTGACGAGTCATCATACACCTCCCAGGTTAGGCATAGTGATTCATCTATAGTTAACTATATACCTTAGCTGGTGTGCGACATTTCAGCTGTCAATAGTTAATTCGGCAGGCGAGAAGAAAATGCCATTGACTGGTTAGTTTTGCATCATCAACGGTATACTCACATACGTAGATGATTGGATTGACATGGCAATAATGCAAAACGTAACTGATACAAATAAAGCGCTGGTAACATCTGAGGTGGTTTCGGATCTGCAGAATCGCTCGCTTATTATTTTTGATTTTGATGGAACTATGGCAGACACATTGCCCACCATTGTTTCTACCGCAAAGATGGCAATGAATGATTGTGGCTACACAGACTTTATAGAATCGGACCTTAAAAAGCTTGTAGGACCACCATTTCCTTATGCGTTTGAGCTGGTCTTTGGCTTAAACCATGAGGACGCTGCTGCGGTTACTAAGCGTTATCGAGAGCTTTATGTAACTACAGGAAAATGGCCACTCTTTGAGGGTATGAGAGACCTCATTGATGACCTTCATGC
>CAUUFE010000095.1:0-2796 GCA_963544415.1 uncultured Atopobium sp. | reverse complement strand
CCAGAAGACCTGCAAGATGCCTATGCTCAGGTGCTTACTCACAGCGCTGAGGCTTCAGAGAGTGAAGCTTATCTTAGAAAGCTTATTAAAGCTGCAGATAAGATTGCAGCACTCATTAAGTGTATTGAGGAGGCTCAGTCTGGAAACTCAGAGTTTATTACCGCTGAAGCCTCAACTCGTGGAGTTGTTGAAGATTTAGCAGATTCTCTTCCAGAAGTGCGCGATTTTATGACAGAATTCCTACCTTCGTACGGAGAAACGCTTGATCAGCTTCTGTAAAGAAACGCTGATTTTGCCTGCTTTTGAGGAGTTGTTTTGCGCGCACTACATGCACGTTTGCCTAAAAACTTTATTCTGGAAGAGCGCTTAGAGGCGTATTCCAGCGTCATTGAGCCTCATCCAGAGACTTTGAGAGGTACGTGGGCTTCTGCGTGTGCGCCAATTACTGCTGAGGGGCATGTCCCCTTCTCTGAGGTCCGTGTAGACCTTGGCTGCGGCAAGGGATCTTTTACTGCTGCTCAAGCTAAGGCAAATCCTAACGTGCTTTTTGTAGCCATTGATACAGAGCCTATCTGTATTTCATATGCTGCTAAAACAATTTATGAAGCAGGAGTGCCTAACGCCATCGTAGTTCCTGGTACTGGTATGAAGATTGATGAGTACTTCTCGCCAGAAGAGGTCTCTGTAATCTATCTCAACTTCCCTGCTCCATTTCCTCGAATCAGGCAGGCAAAGATGCGCCTCACCGATGCTGAGCGTCTTATGCAGTATAGAAATGTTTTGGCTAAAGAGGGTGTTGTTCGTCTTAAAACGGACAGTCAGCCACTTTTTGATTTTTCTCTTGAGCAAGTTGAAGTTGCTGGATACAACTTTATTTGGAAAACGCGAGATGCTCAAGACGATTTTCCTCACGATGTTCCTAGTGAGTACGAACAAAAACTTGGCGCCCAGGGCGCTAAGGTTCATGCCTACTTGATTGCTCCGGGTCCTGTACCAGCAGATTTCACACCCACAGAGCCTGTCAGTCTTGTTGACTACCTTCCAGAAGATTTAGAGTCACTAACCTACGTTCCTCATGGCATGGAAAGCACGGTCCGCAATCTTGCAAACCGTGCTCGTAGACTTCGTAAAAAGGCTCGGTAATTTGTAGTCGGCTCTGTGTAGAAACAGCCGTTTGTGAAAATAACCTTTGTAGGAGCGCTCCTTTGCGAGCGCTCCTTTGCGAGCGCTCCTTTTTTATGCAAGCAACCTTGGTCTCTTTTACTTGATTGACTTAATATTCAAGGCTCTGGTGGAATTAAGAACTGCAAGCACCATAACGCCTGTGTCTCCAAAGACCGCTAGCCACATGGGAGCTAAACCAAAGGCTGCAAGAATCAAAATAGCAACCTTAACACCAATGGCAAATACAATATTTTGCTTTGCAATGCCCAGGGTACGGCGAGCAATCTTTACGGCCTTTGAGAGCTTTGAGAGCTTGTCGTCCATAAGAACTACGTCGGCAGCCTCAATAGCAGCATCAGATCCCAAAACGCCCATAGCAACGCCGACATCGGCGCGAGCAAGAACAGGTGCATCATTGATGCCGTCGCCGACAAAGGCAAGGGATTTACCAGCAGTCTTCTGGGCGAGAAGACCTTCGACCGCAGCTACCTTATCCTGTGGAAGCAGCTCAGAGCGAACCTCAGTGATGCCCATCTGAGCTGCAATCTCTTCTGCAACGTCGCGTTTATCGCCCGTGAGCATAACAACCTTAGATACACCAACGTTTTTGAGGGAAGCGATTGCTGCAGGAGCGTCAGATCGTTCGCGGTCAGAAATAACAATGTGGCCCATGTAGGTTCCATCAACAGCCACGTGAATGATGGTTCCGTGGTTTTCGCACGCTTTCCAAGAAGCTCCTACGCTCTCCATAAGTGCGCAGTTACCAACGGCGACGTTCTTACCATTCACGTTAGCGCAGATGCCCTGACCAGCAATTTCTTTGATGTCCGTGATAACACAGCCATCGTCCTTGCTTGGATAGGCGGCACGAAGAGCTGCAGCAATTGGATGCGTGGAGTGCATCTCAACGTGAGAGGCTAGGTGTAAAAGGTCTTTCTCGCCAATGGTTTGAGGGTGAACAGCAAGGACCTCAAAGACACCCTCGGTTAGGGTTCCGGTCTTGTCAAATGCAACGGTATCAAGGGTTGAAAGCGTATCAATGTATGCAGAACCCTTGATCAGGATGCCTTCCTTTGAAGCGGCGCCAATGCCGCCGAAGAAGGACAATGGTACAGAAACTACCAGCGCGCATGGACAAGACGCAATAAGGAAGGTGAGCGCCCTTACAACCCAGGTAGAAGCGTTAGCTACAAAGTCTCCCGAAAGCAGTGGTGGCAAAAACGCCAGCGCAATAGCACCGTAAACAACAGCTGGAGTATACACGCGAGAAAAACGACGAATAAAGCTCTCGCTCTTGGACTTGTTCTGATTGGAGCTTTCTACCAGCTTAATAATGCGAGATGCAGTAGAGTCTTCAAAGAGGTGGGTAACGCGAGCACGCACCACGCCAGAAAGGTTTACGCAGCCCGAAATAATGGTATCTCCTACCGTTGCGTCACGAGGCACGCTCTCACCAGTAAGAGCAACGGTATCAAGGCTGGTAGAACCCTCAACGATCTCCGCGTCAACAGGAACACGATCACCGGGTTTGACCACAATAATCTCTCCTAGCCCAACTTTTTCTGGAGAGATAGTGAGCAGCTGCCCGTTGCGTTCAACCGTTGCGCTATCAGGACGAATATCCATAAGCTT
>CAUUFE010000094.1:0-2907 GCA_963544415.1 uncultured Atopobium sp. | reverse complement strand
ATGCAGAAATGATTTTATAGCTATACAAAATACTAGGAAATTAGAGCGAGGAGAATCCGCTGAAGATAGGTATGAATTTAATGTATCAAAGTTGAATTGTTTAAAATTAGATTATGAGAAAGCTCAAATTCTTTATTCGCTTTTCAGACAAATTGTTCTCTATGACATTGAAAAAGAAAAGCATGATAAAAGAGCTGATAAAAAACTTAAATGGCTAAATGAGTGGACCAATAAGTTCACGGAGATGATGCAATTTTCCTATCAAGTTGATACAGATTACTTAATGGACGAATCAGCTCTTTATGATTCTCTTAAGAATACAATCGGCGATTCTAGTGACTCATCTTGGGTTTTCCTAATAGCTTTAGAAGCAATGATGTTTAAGCCATATTTTGCTTTGCATGATGAAAATGACAAGGATTATAAAGGTTTAACTATCCAGTCTGATTATCTAACAGAAGTGTTTTGCAAAAGACAGAATGTTGTTAACAGTAATGATTTAGAACAGCTAAGGACCTATATAGATCACTCACAGAACGTATTAGATAAAACTTTCGGTAAACATATGGCTATTGCGGCTGGCGCTCTAGCGATTGTAGCAATAAGTGGTGGAATAGCATTTTATGCTGCTCCAGCCATCGCACCAATAATTGCTGGCGTATTAGGTGCAGAAATCGCCGCGTTGTCGGGTGCCGCGCTTACAAGCGCTAGTTTGGCTTTCCTAGGAGGTGGCGCACTAGCTGTTGGTGGTGCTGGTATGGCCGGTGGAGTTATGGTCATTGCTGGCGGCGGAGTTTTACTTGGAGCTGTTGGAAGTGTCGGAGCAGCAACAGCTGCAACAATGGCTTTTGCAACGAACGGTGGGTACGTTCTAAATGAATGCATAAAACTAATCGCTTTTAGCGAAGAAGTGCTTCTTAAAAGATATAACGACACTTCTGCAGTAAGTGACATCATTGATTCGCTTAATTATCAGATTGTACGTCTAGAATCAGATATAGAATCTTTGGGCAATGAGTCGACTGATGAAAAGGGGCAAGATTCAGAAACTAAAAAAGATGAGATTAGCCCTCGTCAAATGTTAAAAATACAAAAGAAATGTCATAAATACTTAGTAAGAACTCGAGACGAACTTTTAAAAGCTCTTGAGAAAAGAAAGAGTGAGCAGGATAAGAAATCCAAAGATAATCTTTAAGTGATGGAGCTTGCTTTATAAAAGTTAGTGGTAAATAAAAGCAAAGCCCTTCTCGTCATCTGGCGAGAAGGGCTTTAGAATCACAGCGGATTTCAATGTTTGACCATCTCCAATGATCTGCCGAACAACTACAAATTGATGGCCCATTAGATGACAGATATGTTGGCCTTCTCACAGACGGTTCCAATGGAGCATACGGCTACTCGGGGATTGAGCCTAGCAGAAAAACCAAGAAGGCAGCATGTCAAGCTCTAGCTGAATTCATCTACTGAGTTGTCAGATGCTTCGTGGCTGGGGCCACGCATAAGATACGCGGCCCCAGCCACTGCGGCATAAAGTGCCCAAGCGCCTACGCAGAAGAGCAGGTTTCCCAGCCAGTCCCCAACGAAAATCTCGTGTGTGTCAGTACTGCGATAGAACGAGTTCGTGACAGCAAGTAGTAATGCTGCTGCCCCGCTTGACAAGAGTCGTGTCCACAGTGCTCTCACTCTCCGTTGTGGCCATCGTTGTGGCGGGTCAACAATCAAAAGAACCAGGCCGGTGAGAAACGCTCCATAAAGTGGAAATACCATCAAAAGAGTGCCAGCTGCGGCGAGCCCCGTGGCGGGGATATAGAAAATCCCGAAGCAGATTCCAATCCATGTCGTGTACGTACGGATCGCATCCCTGTTCGTGAAAGTAGGCGTGGCAAATCGGGCTGAGCTCCTCATGAGCATCCGTCCTGCCATGACCGTGAAGGCAATCCAGCCGAGACCGAGAGATAGGAGCGTCTCACTCCAATGTTGAGATCCATACTGGGTGGAAGCAACTGCATCAAAAGCGACTAACGCGATGGCCGCAACCCCTGTACCCAATACGCGGACCAGTAATGCTCGACAGAGCGGCGTCTCCCATGTTGATGGCCTATCAATGATAAAAAATAGCAGTCCTGCTAGAGGGGCAAGCCACAATGGGGTGCTCACCGGGGCGACTCCACCGATGAAGAGCAGGGAACCGGGCACTATCGCAAAGCCGAGGATGAGTCCTACCCAATACGTGTAGGTCCGAACAAATAGTTTTAAAGACTCCACCACTCACACCTCCCATGGACTTCAGCACCGAAACTATAACTATTCTACGGCGGGGAGACGACTCCTGGCCAGACACACTTCAAAACCCGCCACACTTCAAAGCCCGCCACACTTCAAAGTCCGCCTGAAATGTGCAAAGAATCTGTATTTGAGCCACCGATTCTTTTGCAAAATCAGGCAAATCCACAGATTCTTTGATGCTTTTAGGCAAAATTTACAGATTCTTTGATGAAATCAGGCACGTTCTAACTAGGGTGCTGTCTCCAAATTTTGTGAGCCTGAAAACCCCACCATGTCTGAGTAAATTCGCTCAGACTTGGCGAAAAAAACCGGCAAATAGCTCAGACATGGTGCGCTTTTCAGGCAAATCGTTCAGACTTGGCGAGAAAATCAGGCTTGCAGTAGGCTCACACTCAGCGCACCCGCAGCCTGGCGAGAAACCCCGTCCACTAGCAGCGCTTTCGCACAAGAAACCCGGCATCCACACGAAATGAATGCCGGGTTGAAATCACATTGCGGCCAGCACGCCGCCCCGCGCGCCCGCGCCTTACTTGTACTCGTAGAAGCCCTTACCAGCAGCAACGCCAGTCTCGCCCTTGTCAATCTTCTCTTTGAGCAGGGCAACAATGCGACCCTGTACGG
>CAUUFE010000093.1:0-2929 GCA_963544415.1 uncultured Atopobium sp. | reverse complement strand
GTGCGAGGGTTATTTGGAGTCTTGGACTCTGTATAAGTTGCGTTGCCGTAGATGGTGCCGCCATTTGCATCATAAATGAGCTGGTTAACTGCAGATGGTGTTGGAGAAGGTGTAGGAGTTGGGGTGGTCTCTGCAGGAATAACGTGGATGTGATAACCAACCCACATGAGGTGAGTGGTGTTGCCACCAACGTTAGCAGGGTCCGTTGAATCTCCCTGCATGGTAACAAGGAAGAACGCGGTAACAGGCTGGTTAGCAGGAGTTACCTTACGACCAGTGAACTCAAAATAGAACTGACCACCGTTGTTAGTAACGGTGTTGCTGTTTCCGTAGAAAGCATACGTAAAGTCATAGTCAGTAGCAGGGAGCTCAGGATAAGCGCCTGCGGTGACCAGAGTAGTGGTTACACCAAAAGGAGCAAAACCAGGACGAGTAGTGGTGTAGTGAGAATACGCACCGGTGTCTCTAATGGTCTGACCAACGCGAACGACAATCTCACCATACTGACCAGGAACAGGAGTCTGGTGACCCGTGCGCTGTGGATTGTCGGTGAGGAACCTCGATGTATCGGCATTACCGTCAGCTGAGAAAATAGAAACCTTTACACCTGGTGTAGATGTATCAATACTGTCTGCAAATGCAAGTTTTGGTGCAGAAACTGCAAGAACTGCAACAAGCGCAAGCGCAAGCGTGCACGCAATTCTCTGAAGCGTCTTAATGTGGCGCATAAATCCTCCTTAGTACAAATTCAATCAACTAGTTGCTAGTACGGTCAAAATTCAGCTGTAAGAGCATAAAGGGCAGAGCGGTTCACCGTAAATGTAACCGTAGGGATTACATATTTCTTTCATAGGTTTTCCACGCTTTTTCCATATGTTTTGCGCACAAAAAAGCGCGGCGAGAAACTCACCGCGCGTAAATGCATAGGTAGTAATGCCTGTAAGTCAAAAACTACTTAACAAGCAGGAAGTATGCAATAACAGCAATACCCAAAATAATACGGTACACACCAAAAGGTTTGAAATCATGCTTGCGGACGTAACCCATAAGCGCACGAACCATAACCAGCGAAACGATAAACGCCACTAAACAACCAACACCCAAAATAATTGCCTCGGGAGCGGTGAAGGTGTTGCCCTTCATAAAGTAGCGCACAAGCCTCAAAGCAGAAGCGCCGGCCATAGTAGGAATTGCCAGGAAGAACGTAAACTCAGCAGCTACAGCCCTTGAACAACCAAGTGCTAAGCCGCCAAGAATAGTTGCACCAGATCTTGAAGTGCCTGGAACAATTGCAAGTACCTGGAACACACCAATACCAAGTGCGGTCTTCCAGTCAAGATTGTCAATGTCTTGAACGCGAGCCAGGTTGTCGGCTGAGGGGGCCTTCAGGGATGCGGCGGCATCTGGACGCATGTGTTTACCGCGAGGTGCTTCAACCTTTACCGTTGCAGCGACCTTCTCGCGATGTAGCTCAAGCACTATGAAGATGATGCCGTAGAAAATAAGGGTTGCAGCAATAACAAAAGGGCTTCCAAGATGCTCTTCGATGAAGTCGTTGAGCGGCAGACCAATTGCTGCTGCAGGAACGCAGCTAACCACCACTTTTGCCCAGAGTTTCCAGGTAGAGCGCTTCTCGTCCTTAGATTTCTTTGGCGAGAAGGGATTGAGCTTGTGGAAAAATCCCACACATACTGCAAGAATTGCGCCAAGCTGAATAACAACGAGGAACATATTCCAGAAGTCTTCAGAAACATTGAGTGGTAAGAACTGATTGAGTAGCAGCATATGGCCTGTTGATGAGATAGGTAGCCACTCGGTAATACCTTCAACTACGCCAAATAACGCTGATTTAAGCGCTTCAATCCACAAAATTGCCGACTCCACTAAAACCTCCTTGGGGACTGATTACGAACCTATTGTACGCAATCCGTTCGCCCTTTCTTTTTCTACCGTTCACGGCTTTATATAACGACTTTACTACTTTAAAAGTGCCTTGTTTTCTGCAAAGTTGGCATTTGGAGCCAAAAACAAGTAGAATTGACACCCTCGCACGAGCGGAGAGAAGCGATTATGCGTATTTTTGAGGTCAAGTGTTATCTGACCTCGCGCTTGAAGCCAGTAATGAGCGGACGGCATGAAATGCGTACTAATCGGAAGCCCCAATCGCGGAGGTCGATTTGAACAAATATATGCGTCATAGACGCTTACCTTCATGCTCTACCCTTATGACAGCACTTCTTGTAGCAGTGCTTGTTGTTAATACCTTTTTGTTTGGCGTCTCAAGAGCTCAGGCAGAGACTCTCGAAGAGCTCCAGGCCAAGGTAGAGCAGACCAATTCTGATTACGATGCCGCTAACCAGCGCGTAGCTGAGCTGCAAAAGCAGATTGCAGACAACGAGGCTCGTATTGCAGAGATTGAACAGCAACTCCCAGAGCAGCGCTTAAAAGCTGCAGAGTCTATTAGAGCTATGTATCGTATGCAGCAGGGCTCCATGGGAATTATTGATCTGCTTTTGTCGGCAGATAACTTTAATGATTTGATTGCTGTTGTTCAGTATCTTGAGATTATCCAGAACAAAAATTCAGATGCTATCAACCACCTTGTTGACCTTAGCAAAGAGCTTTCTGAGACTCAGTCATCTTTAAATGCACAGATGGCAGAAGCAGAAGAGCAGAAGAAAGCTGCTGAGGATGCTATGAATGCAGCAATTGCAACAAGAGAGCAGTTGCAGGCTGAGCAGGCTGCGCAGGCAACAGCAGAGGCAGCAGCTGCAGAAGAGGCTCTGAAAGAAGCTTCTACTGAGACTACCTTTACCAACGCTTCTGGTAATACCACTGAGGTCACTACCCCATCAACTCCTTCGGCTCAAAATGTTGACTGGTCAAGCGATAAGACCAACTTTGTAAGCAGCTGGGGTGCTCGAATTGA
>CAUUFE010000092.1:0-2993 GCA_963544415.1 uncultured Atopobium sp. | reverse complement strand
GGAGCCTTCTTTGGTGAAACTGGCTTGCGAGACATGATTATGAACGAGGTTCCTCAAGGCTTTGACGGCCTTCTGAACAGGTTCTTGAGCACGCTTGATCGCTACACCGGCCGAAGGCTTGATGACGACGTTGCTATGGTTGCCCTACGCTTTGACGAGCTTGGCAGCGCCGACTCTGGCGAGAAGAGCAACTAGACGGTCTTCTCGTCAACGAGACGATTTTCTCGCTAAAAAATGCAGATATCTGAAATTCTTGTTGCAGCGCGGGAACAAGAAACGTATGTATACGCAGCCAAACATAGCAGTTGTTTCAGTCAATACTGACCTTGACGTGAGGGGAGTCCCGCGCGTGAAGGCCCAGATTGAGCAGCTCATTGACAGTGGTTGCAGAAGAATTGTGCTGAACATGTCGGAGGTTTCGTACATCGATTCTTGCGGCATGGGCTTTATTGTGTGCGCCGTTCGACGCATGAAGACGCTCGGCGGTCTTATGAGTCTAACCAACGTGCAACCGACGGCATTTAAGGCCTTGGTGCGCATGGGTCTTATCGATTTCATGCCTATAAGTACCTGCGCCGCAAAGTCGCGCGTGACTCCGCTTGCACCGGGCACGCATCCATCGTTTCAGACAACGTTTAGAGTTGATCCCAACAAAATGTGCGACGCTCGCTCAAGGGCTATTGCGCTGCTGAAGACGCTGCCGTTTACCTCGGATCAAAAGTTTGACATTGAACTTGCAGTTGGCGAGGCTATTGGCAACGCCGTTGATCACGCGTGCGAGAAAGGCGTGCTGACCACGGTTTCCGCGTATCCAGACAGAGTGGTCATTGACGTCTCGGATTGCGGCGGCGGTTTTAGCATCTCCGATGAGGAAGAGCCTCCCGAGACCGGCCAGTTTGCCGAGCGTGGACGCGGCGTTAAGCTGATGCGCCTGCTTATGGACGCCGTGTCTATCCAGGAAAAGCCTTCCGGCAACGGTACCATTGTTCGCCTGGTCAAGATGATGCGCTAGGTTGCGTGCGAGTACAGGTCAGTAGAGCGCCCAACGACGGCAAACCCGCAGGTCAGCGGCGTGCGGGCGCGAGCGCGGGTCGCAAAGCGATTTCAACCCGGTATCTACTTCGTGTGGATACCGGGTTTCTTGTGCGGAAATGCTGGGAGTGGACGGGTTTCTCGCCAGGCGGATGGCACGAGCCTGACGTGAGCTTGGGTGTGCCTGATTTCTTCAAAGAATCTGTAACTTTTGCCTAAAAGCATTAAAGAATCTGTGGATTTGCCTGATTTTGTTAAAGAATCGGTGACGCAAACACAGATTCTTTGTACTTTTCAGGCGGGCCTTCCGTGGCGTAACTTTTGGATCCAGTGTGGTGTCATGGGCGCTTTCATCGAGCCCGATTTTTTAGCCAAGTCTGAACGATTTGCCGGAAAAGTAAACCAAGTCTGAGTGGTTTTGCCGGTTTTTCTCACCTTGTCTGAGCTGTTTTACTCAGACATGGCGTGTTTTTCAGGCTCAAAATAGGCTCGCAATCTAAAACCCAAGCAAGCACGGTTATGCGCGACAAAAAGAAACCCCAGCCGAGGCTGGGGTTGTCAATTCACTGGAGGCGAGACCCGGATTCGAACCGGGGATAAAGGCTTTGCAGGCCTCTGCCTTACCACTTGGCCATCTCGCCATATGAAAAAGGCCGAAACGAATCCGGCCGAAAAATCATGGAGCGGGCTACGGGGTTCGAACCCGCGACCTCAACCTTGGCAAGGTTGCGCGCTACCAACTGCGCTAAGCCCGCGAACGCGAGGAATAATATACGCAAGTTCACGGCTGAGCGCAAGTGTAAATTTCAAAATCGTCAAACTTTTTTAGAAAAGTCACGAACCCCGTGGCGCTCAAGAGGTGGATTTTTCTTGCAAAACTTGTAAATAAGAGCAGGTAGATTGCCAAGTGTGACTGCTTGCCGTATCATAGAACAAGAACTTTTTGAATGAGGTTGTATGTTCTTTATTGTCGCGTCACTTTTAGCTCTTTTGACGCTTGCGTATCTTGTCGCAAGCGGTTTTGTTCGCGTGGTGCGCTATTTTTGGGGCTGGCTTTCGTCTGGCGAGAAGATCGATGGACTTGCAGGCGATGCCGTATCAGCCGCACCCCAGACCGCTCCGTTCTCCAAGCCAAAACCAACGCAAGCGGAGCTCTCGGCGTACTTGGACACGATGCATCTTGGCTGGTACCAGGTAGTCATCCTCTTCATTGTGGGCTGCATGGCCGGCCTTCTTATCGAAGAAATCTGGATGCTCATTACCGCTGGCCTGACCGAAAGCAGGGTTGGCCTCATCTGGGGACCATTTTCCCCGCTTTATGGAACTGGCGCGGTGTTTCTCACCGTTATTTGTTACCAGCTGCACAAGCACCATGCCAATAGCCTTGTTATTTTCCTGGTTTCGGTTGTTGTTGGCGGCACGCTAGAGCAACTTACCGGCTGGGGAATGCAAGAGATTTTCCACTCGGAATCGTGGACGTATGCTCATCTTCCAGATGCCATCACACAGTGGGTGGCCTGGCGATTCTTGGGATTTTGGGGCATTTTGGGTCTGATTTGGTGTCGGGTTATTATGCCTCGCGCGCTCTACAAGATAGGTGAGCCAACATCAAAAAGACAAGCAATTTTTGTTACCCTGCTTACGGTGTATCTTGTTGCCGACATTTCAATGACGGTGGCATGCCTAGGTAGAAAGGCTCAGCGAGACGCTGGCGTTCCTCCGTCAAATGCGTTTGAGATGTGGGTAGATACTCATTACGACGATAGCTTTGTATCTACTCGTTTTCAGAACATGACGTTTACGTCGCCGGATTCGGTAGACAAGTCGTAGCCGTTGAGCGCCGACCACCGGCCCGCTCGACAGCAAGTCGCGACCGTCACAAGACCGCAAGACCGCCCGCGCGCCGCACGCCCGCAAGACCGCGAGAAACCCAAAGGATTTGTAATGCACATGCCTTCTGC
>CAUUFE010000091.1:0-3071 GCA_963544415.1 uncultured Atopobium sp. | reverse complement strand
TCTACGCACTTCTGGGCGACGGCGAGATTGAAGAGGGCCAGGTCTGGGAGGCTGCTATGTTCGCCGGCAATCACCAGCTTGATGACCTCACGCTTATTGTTGACAACAATAACCTGCAGCTTGACGGCACACTCGAGCAGATCAATACTCCGCAGCCAATTGGCGAGAAGTTCAAGGCGTTCAAATTCCACGTCATTGAAGTGGCAGATGGACACGACTTTAACCAGCTTGCAGCTGCATTTGCTGAGGCTCGTACCATTAAGGGTCAGCCAACCGTTATCGTTGCCCACACCGTAAAGGGCAAGGGCGTCTCCTTCATGGAGAACCAGGTAGGCTGGCACGGCAAGGCTCCTAACCAGGAACAATACGAGCAGGCACTTAAAGAGCTTGAGGGAGAGGTGGCATAACATGGCAGACGTACAGAAAATTGCCACCAGAGAGGCTTACGGAAAAGCCCTGGTAGAGCTTGGTAAAGAGCACGACGATCTTCTCGTCTTTGATGCTGACTTGGCAGAGGCAACTCGTTCCGGCAAGTACGGCGAGGAGTATCCTGAGCGCTTCGTTGACTGCGGTATCGCTGAGGCCAATATGATTGGCATGGCAGCCGGCGTTGCGGCTACGGGTCACAAGGTCTTTGCAACTTCGTTTGCAATGTTCACGTCTGGTCGTGCGTTTGAACAGATCAGAAACTCGGTGGGTTACCCTCACCTCAACGTCAAGATTGGCGCTACCCACGGAGGCCTCTCGGTAGGAGAGGACGGCGCTACTCACCAGTGCAATGAGGATATTGCTGTTATGCGTACCATTCCTGGTATGACGGTCATTATTCCATCCGACGCTGTTGAGGCTGAGGCTGCCGTCAAGGCCGCTTACGACCATGACGGTCCTGTTTATATGCGCTTTGGCCGCCTCCCTGTTCCTGTTTTCAACACCAACCCTGATTACCACTTTGAGTTGGGCAAGGGTATTGTCCTTAAAGAGGGTACTGACGTTACGCTGGTAGCTTGCGGACTTATGGTTCCTGTGGCTCTTGAGGTTGCCGAGCAGCTAGCAGCAGAGGGTGTCAATGCTGAGGTCATCAATATTCACACTATCAAGCCTCTGGATACTGAGCTGATTACCGCTTCTGCAGCAAAGACCGGCAAGGTTGTGACTATTGAGGAACACTCCGTCATCGGCGGTCTGGGCAGCGCTGTCTGCCAGGCACTTTCCGAGAACGCCCCTGTTCCCGTTAAGGTTATCGGTGTTCAGGACACCTATGGCGAGTCCGGACCCGCACTTCAGGTTCTTGCCAAGTACGGCCTGGATACCCCAAGCGTCCTTGCATCCGTCAAGGATTTCTTGAAGTAAGCACGCGCGCCTGTCGCACGTCGCCGAGCGTCCGCCGAGCGTCAACGCATCTCAACAGCGCACGTTATCATCGCACAAAAAAGCCCTTCTCGTCATTGAACTGCGTCCCAAAACTTGGACGAATTTAATAAAGAGCTAGGCCACTAAGGACTGATTCCGGAACTCCTCCGGGGTCAGTCCTTTTAGTTTAACCTGACGCCTTTGTGTGTTCCAGTACATAACATATGCGTCCAAATCAGCTTTGAAAGACTCAAAGTTAGGCCACGATCTTCCTCGGAAGAACTCGTCTTTCAGATGACCAAAGACCTGCTCGGTAGCACCGTTGTCTATGCAGTTACCCTTTCTGGACATGCTCTGGATAACTCCTGCATCTTTTAGTCGTCTGCACCATGCGCTGTGCTGGTATTGCCAACCCATATCGCTGTGCAGAATCGGAGTTACGCCTTTAGGTATCTTCGCTAAAAGTTGATCGAGAAGAGCTTTTTGCTGAACCATGTTTGGACCCCTCGACACACTCCATGCGACAATCTCTTTGCTTCCAAAGTCATAGACGGGAGCAAAGTACGCCTTGCCCCACGCCTGCTTGAACTCTGTGACGTCGGTACCCATCTTCTTCCACGGTCCATCGGCAGAAAAGTCGCGTCCTATGACGTTTTCAAAGGTCTTACCGACAACGCCTTTATAGGAGCTATAGCGGTGATAGTCTGTCTCACGCCGTATCTTACAGCGAATACCCATCTCACGCATGATTTTAAGAACTGTCTTGTCGGCGATTCTTACACCCAGCTCAGCGCGCAGACACATGGCTATCTGTCTGTGACCACAGCCGTTTGTAGTACGCGAGAAAATCTCTGCAACCGCGCGGTGTAGCTCTGGGCGTGTTGGCTTTACTGGGTGAGCTCGTGCGTAGTAGTAGGTAGACCTTGCAAGTCCTGAGCACTCCAGCAAATAGAACAAAGAGTACCCCTCACTGCACAAAGCACTCACAATCTTAGCCTTTACCCCGGTCAGAGCTCGTCTTTCTCGACCAGGGCGCGCAATTTTTTTAAGTAGGCTACCTCGGTCTCGAGCCTGCGACAGCGCTCCTCAAGTTCCTGCTCGCGGGTGCGTTTCTGTGGCTTGGACTTAGAGCCTTTAGGTCTTCCTTTTGGCTTTGGCTTAAGAGCCTCTGCGCCACCTGTACGATAGAGCTTGCACCAGCTCTTAAGTGGCGCCAGCGACATAATCTTAAACTCGGCCATTGCCTCAGTCCTTGTCATGCCACCCTCAACGACAGCTCTTGCTGCAGCAACTTTTTGCTCGTAGGTATAGGGAGCTTGCTTGCCATCCATGGTCAGTAGCACCTCGCTTCCAAACGCGTGGTATATATAGTGCCATTCTTTTACAGTTTGGCGTGGAACAGAAAGAGTACTTGCAACCGTACAAGATCCCATACCGGAAGCAAAGAGCTCTGCTGCCTTTCTCCTCACCTCTATATCGTGCTTTACTCTACGATCCATACGCATAAAAACCTCCCATTTCTTATGTCCAAGAAATGGGAGGCAGTTCACATCTGGCGAGAAGGGCTTTTGAATCACAGCGGACTTCAAGGTTTGACCATCCCCAATGATCTGCCGAACAACTGCAACTACTCCGACCTGTGTAGCGACGGAGGAACCGCAAAGGACAAGCTCTAGCTGAATTCATCTACTGAGTTGTCAGATGCTTCGTGGCTGGGGCCA
>CAUUFE010000090.1:0-3078 GCA_963544415.1 uncultured Atopobium sp. | reverse complement strand
CAAAAGATAATGGCCAAGCATCGTTTCTAGATAAATTTGCAGAAGTTTCTGCAAAAGTAGGTAATCAAGTTCATTTGAGGAGCCTGCGCGATGCATTTGCAACTGTCAGCCCAATTTACATTTTGGCTGGTATTGCAGTACTGATCAACAACGTTCTGTTCCCACTCATCTTTGCAAATGATCCAGTTACCTTGGCTAATTTCAAGGTTTGGGGTGCAGCAGTTGCTCAGGGCACTCTGAGTTTCTCGGCAGTTATTCTTGCGGGCATTATTGGTTATTGCCTTGCTCGTAACAAGCGTTTTGAGAACGCAATTTCTTGCGTTGTTATTGGTATTGCTGCACTCATTATCATGATGCCTCAGAGCATTGTTGCAACCGCAGGTGCTGTTCTTCACGCAGCTAATGCTGCTGACGCAGCTGCAGCAGCAGTAGCACTCCCTGTGGCTGATGTTGCTAAGCTTCTGCCAAGTGGTTATGCAGTTACTGGCGTTGATGTTACTGGTGCTTTCTCTACTTCCTTTACCGGCACTAACGGCCTCTTTGGTGCAATCATCATTGGCCTGCTTTCCACCACCATCTTCATTAAGCTCTCCAGCGTTAAGCAGCTGAAGGTCAGCCTTGGTGAGGGCGTTCCACCAGCGGTTGCAGATTCTTTTAACACCATGATTCCAATGATGTTGACCTTGAGTGTTTTTGGTATTGCTTCTGCTCTTCTTGCAGTTTGTGCTGGTACTGACCTTATGACCATCATTGCAACAAGCATTTCTGCCCCACTGAAGGGCCTTATGAATGCTGGTCCATTTGCAGTCATCATCATCTACACCTTTGCTAACCTGCTCTTCTGCCTTGGCATTCACCAGTCCACCATCTCTGGTGTTCTGATCGAGCCAATTCTGACCATGCTTATTGTTGATAACATGGCAACCTTTGCAGCTGGTCAGCCAATTCCTCAGGACCACTACATGAACATGCAGATCATCAACACCTTTGCGCTGATCGGCGGTTCTGGTTGTACTTTGATGCTGCTTCTTGACACCTTTATCTTCTCTAAGAACAAGGCTTCCAAAGATGTTGCAGCACTTTCTCTTCTTCCAGGTATCTTCAACATCAACGAGCCAGTTATTTACGGTTACCCAATCGTCTTTAACCTTCCTCTGATGATTCCATTTGTTCTTGTACCAGATCTGTTCATCGGTTTGACGTACCTGCTTACCAACCTTGGTTGGATTAGCCCTTGCGTTGCAATGGTTCCTTGGACCACTCCAGTCTTCCTGAGTGGTTGGCTGGCAACCGGCGGCGACTTCCGTGCTGTTATCTGGCAGGTTGTTGAGGTTCTTCTTGCAATGGCAATTTACCTGCCATTTATGAAGATTTCCGAGCGCGCACAGGCCAAGCAGGCTGAGGCTCTTGCAGAGAGCGCTCAGGATGCAGAGTAGTTTGTAAGCTTATAATCTGAGTATCACTTGAAGCCAGCCATCGTATAAGGTGGCTGGCTCATCAAAAGGAGATCACATGAAAATCTTACTTGCTTGCAACGCCGGAATGTCCACCAGCTTGCTTGTCCAGAAGCTTCAGAAAGAGGCTGCTTCTCGTGGTTTGGATGCAGAGATTATTGCAAATCCTCTTAATAAGGCACTTGAGCTTATCGATGGCGCAGATGTCTTTTTGCTTGGACCTCAGATTGCGTATGCAAAGGCAGACGTTGAGGCTGCAGCAGGATCTATTCCTGTAGCTGTTATTCCTATGGTTGATTACGGCAGGATGAACGCTGCAAAGATCCTTGACGACGCACTGGAGCTTATTAAATAAGCTGGAAAGATTTTGTGAGCTCCTAAGTGTTCAAGAAAGAGTATGAGGTAAAAATGGCTTTAGATGACGGCATGACTGCTACACAAGAAGCAGCTTTTGAGATTATTGCTACCGTTGGAACTGCAAAGTCAATGTATATTGGTGCAATCCAGAAGGCAAAAGCAGGCGATATTGAAGGTGCTCGCGCAGACATTCTTGCTGGTACAGAAATCTTCAATGAGGGTCACAGCACGCATTTGAACATGCTCCAGCAGTCTGCAATCGACAACAGCAACGTTGAGTTCTCGCTTATTTTGCTCCACGCTGAAGATCAGCTTATGCAGGCTGAATCTTTCCGCATTATTGCTGAGGACTTCATTGATGTGTACGAGAAGCTGCTTAACGAATAGCTGGCGAGAAAAACATGTGTGCAGAAACGCTTCTTGGCGGTATTGAGTTTGGCGGAACAAAGATTGTTCTTGCCACGGGTACACCAGACGGAAAAATTTACGAGCGCGAGGTCTTTCCCACAACAGCGCCAGAGTCTGTTTTGCCAAAGATTGTGGACTGGTTCAAATCTCGCTCTATTCAGGCTCTAGGTGTTGGAGCATTTGGCCCCACGGGAGTCAATCCTGATTTGCCTAGCTACGGAAAGATTCTCTCGACTCCTAAGCAAGGTTGGCGCAACTTCAATCTGTTGCAGGCGTTGAAGGATGGACTGAACGTCCCTGTTGGATACGATACCGACGTTAATGCAGCTTGTTAAGGAGAAGCAGTTTTTGGTGCAGCTCGCGGCCTTGATAACGTTGTCTACCTGACAGTAGGAACCGGAATTGGCGCCGGCGTGCTGCTTGAAGGAAAACTCCAGCACGGCATGCTCCATCCCGAGGCTGGTCATATCCTTGTTGAACGTGAGGCAAACGATTTTTGGCAGCAAACTAAGTGTCCCTATCACCAGAACTGCCTTGAGGGACTGGCATCAGGTCCTGCTATTCAAGAGCGCTGGGGACTTCCAGCTGTTGAGCTTACCGAGAAAGACGAGGTATGGGAGCTTGAGGCTGCCTATCTTGCAAAAGCCCTCTCCACATATGTAATGTGCTACTCACCTCAGCGTATTATTTTGGGTGGAGGCGTCATGGAACAGAAGCAGCTGTTTCCGCTTATCCAGCAGAAACTTGTTGCGTACCTCAACGGCTACATCAACACCCCAGAGATAGAGGACATACAGAATTACGTTGTTCCTGGAGGTTGCGAGGGAAACCAGGGCATTCTAGGTGCTTTGGTGCTTGG
>CAUUFE010000089.1:0-3127 GCA_963544415.1 uncultured Atopobium sp. | reverse complement strand
GTCCAGGAGAGCATGGCCGAGGCTCGCACGTACATCGAGCTCCACTTTGCAGATCCAATTACCATTCCTGGTCTGGCTAAACGCTGTGGAATGAGTACTCAGCGCTTCTCTAACAATTTTGTTCAAACATTTGGCGTTCGCCCAATGACGTTCATCATTGCAAAGCGTCTTGACCATGCTCAGCAGCTGCTTCAATCTGGTCTTTCTGTACGCGAGACCTCCGAGGCGGTTGGTTACAATGATCCGTTCTACTTCAGCAGGCTCTATAAGAAGCACATGGGCGTTACACCTCAGGACGTTCATGACAGCTATGAGGGAAATGTCCTGATTAAGTAACTTCTCTGCTTCAGGTTGCTTGCAGAAATCACTTGTAGCAAAACCTGGTCGTAGGTTTTATCACAAAGTTAAGGGTCAGAACGTTCCGTTCTGATCCTTTTTGCATAATCGGGTCATAAAATGCATTCCTGTGAATACGTAATTTCTTGCCTCAAAATTATGTGCCGAAAAAGGTAAAAAACGCGTTTAGTTGGAAATGAAAATTGAAAATTGGCGATTTTAACTCCAACTAAGACGATTTTTTACCGCCTCAAAAACTTTTATCTGGGCAAACGTTGTATGCAAAAAAATGAAATCTCCAACTAAACGCATTTTTTACCACTTGGAGACTTATTTGAGCATTTCCGAAGAATCTAAGCCAACCGCTGCCACTTATCAGCCGTCTATCGACATACTTCAAGCATCTCTGCACGAAACCAACGGCACGCAAGCCACAAAAAAATCCCAGAACCCGAAGGTACTGGGATTTTGCACTTGAAACTTTAAGAGCGATTAAGCAGCCTCAACAACTTCCTCGGAAGCGTTGTCTTTCTTAGCAAAGTGCTCGGCAACGTAACCAGTGATCAAAGGAGTCAGGATTGCAGTAACGATAACTGCAGCTGCTACCTGTGCGTTTGCTGTTGCAAGAGCAGCTCCGCCATACAGAGCTGGGTTAGCCTCTGCCATAGCAGCAGGTGTAAGTGCATTTGCACCTGCGCAGGAAGAAATAGCAACACCAGCAATACCAGTTCCGCCAGTTGCACGATCAACAAAGTAGTTGATAAAGCCACCGCAGACGGAGCAGATAACGCCAAGCAGAATACCTGCAGGACCAGCCATGATGAGGGAATCAAACTTCATAGTGGTTCCCATAGCAAAGAAGGTCATGACAATAATTGCTGGCAGAGCGCTTGTGAGCATCTTCTTCATGGATGGGAAGAAGTTGCCAAGCAGAATACCAATAATAATTGGCAGAACTGCGCCAAGCAAAGACCAGTTGATTGGCGACTGGCCGGTTGCACCAAGAGCAAGCATGGTAACTGGAGGACCAACAACCAGCGTAGTAATTGCAACTGCACCCTGCTCATACTCGTTACCGTAGTCGGCCATCAGACCTGCGTACATGGAGTTGTTTGCACCAGAGCAAGCAGCAAGGATAACCATGGAAGAAAGACCAAGCAGGTTGTCGTTCAGGAAGAACAGAACAGCAAGACCAAGAGCAACGCAGAATACAACCTTAGAAATGATGATGATCGCGCCGCGAAGTGCAGCCTTTGGTGCGCTCTTGAACGAAATAGTTGCGCCAACGCAAAGCATGAAAGCGCCAACCAGAGCAGCAGTACCCTTAACGGTCATTGCTGCGGTAAAGCTGCCGAGCGTTGGAAATACCTCTGGGAAAAACGTGTTCATGAAAACACCAAGAAGCAGAGGAATCAGAATGTTTGCACCTGGGATGCGGCCCAGTGCCTTAAATGGGTGCTGAATAGAAATTGGTTCTTTTGTAGACATCAACAATCACCTAGTCCATTACGATGCCGCCGTCGCAGTCGCCAACCTCACCGTTGACGAAGCTTGCAGCGTCGGAAGCAAAGAACAGTACCATCTGTGCAGGCTCAGATGCCTTTGCAGGACGGCCAAGAGGAATAATGCCTACGACCTTCTTGTACTTCTCCTCATCGTTGGAGAGCGCAGTGGTCATATCTGTAATGGTGAAAGATGGGCACACAGCGTTACAAGAAATGCCGTACTTGCCGCCCTCTTTAGCGATAGCCTTGGTAAAGCCGTTCATGCCAGCCTTAGAAGATGCGTAAGCAACAGTACCAAGGAGGCCGCCGCCGATCTTGCCTGCAACGGAAGAAACGTTGACGATGCGAGCGCCGCTACGATCAATGAAGTGCTGCCAAAGAGCGTGAGTTACGTTGTAGGTACCGGTGAGGTTGGTGTTGATAGTGTTGTTCCACTCTTTGTCGTCAACCTCGGTGAAAGGAACGGAGCTGATGCGACCAGCGCAGTTGATAAGAACGTTGACGTCGCCGCACTCCTCAAGAATCTGAGCAACAGTCTTCTTGACGCCCTCGGCATCTGCAATGTCCATTGTGTAGAAGAAGTTACCCTCACCAAGCTCCTCGACAAACTTACGGCCAGTGTCCTCGTGACGAGAGCAAACGATTACATGTCCACCTCCAGCAACAATACCCTTGGAGATCTCAGCGCCAATACCAGCACTTCCGCCTGTAACCAGAACCAACTTACCTGTAAAATCGAATGCCATGCTCTCTCTCCTTTTTTCATGAGCACTAACCATTGGAAAACAAATAAATTCTAGCCATATTCACATAATTTTCTATACAAAAAATATTTTTTAACCACAAATCCTATGGTCAATGCGTTAAAAGAAAATAATTTGCTTAAAATGTGACATAAATGACACATTAAATTTCACGTTCAATCTTTTGGACATTTGTCTGCAAACTGAAGTCTTTTTCTTTCCTCAAAAATCTCAAAAGTTAGACATAGCTAACTTTTAGGAATACAATATGGCGAGAAACCCGTTGAGCTCGTAGCTCCAAACTCCTAACTCTTGGCCTCACGCTATCAGTTTCTTGCTTTCAGTCCCGTAGCTACCTGCTCTCATCTCTTTGAAGGAAGTCACTATGAAACATTGCTGCACGCATAACCCGGCAGTCGCAAACCCACACCCGCACGCTACCCGCAGCCCTCTCCTAACCCGCAGGTCAGCGCTGTCCTTGCTCGGCGCAAGCTCCGCAGCAGCCATCGCTTCTCTCGCCGCGTGTGGTCCACGCGATTCTGC
>CAUUFE010000088.1:0-3135 GCA_963544415.1 uncultured Atopobium sp. | reverse complement strand
TTCTTCTGCTGGTAGATGATGCTTTTTCTTACTCACTCAAAGGCTCCAAAGCAGCTGCAAGACAAATAAAGTCTTGGCTGGTCAAAACTTCTGCACGCACGGTAGGCACAATTCCTGTGGCGAGAAACGCCTGGTCTAGCTTGTCTTTATCAAAACCAGAGGCGCTCATTGAATTACGAATGGTCTTTCTGCGTTGTGCAAAAGCAGCGTCAATAACGCTCATGGTATGTAAGAGCTCTTCCTCAGAAAGAAGCTTGGAGGACACTGGGTTTCTCGCCTGGGTGCGATCAAGACGGACCACAGCAGAGTTGACGCGTGGAGGAGGCATAAAGTTGCCAGGGCCCACTTCAAATCTGCCAGTAACCTGGGCAAACAAAGATAGCTTTGCGGTATAGGCACCATATGCCTTGGTAGAAGGCTTAGCGGAAATTCTGTCGGCCACCTCAGCCTGTACCATGACCACCGCTCGCTCAAGCGAAGGAAGCTCCTGGAAGAACTTGAGGATCAGCGTAGCTGCCACCTGATACGGCAGATTGGATACAAACTTTGATGGCATCGGAGCGCTCGTCGCTGCGTCATGAGCAACGGTTGGAAGCGTGTTGTAAGCCTCAGCAAGCTTCTGCGGCGTGATAGCCAGAGCGTCTCCCATAACCAGCACAAACGAGTCTGGATGAGGCTCTTTGCAGGTTACCGCCAAGACTTGCTCCAGTTCAGAGTCTGCTTCAAGCGAGCACACTGCACGGGCGCGGTCGAGCAAGGCAACTGTAAGGGTACCCAGACCGGGTCCAACCTCAACAATCACATCGGTAGGCTGAACCTCTGCAAGCTGAACGATTTTCTCGATAACGTGATCTTGCACTAAGAAGTTTTGACCCAGCCTGTATTTGGTGGCAAGGCCAAAACGTTCCAGCGTTTCTTTAGTGGCGCGCTGATTAGCGAGCCACGATGTTTGATGCGATGCGCTCTCCGACACGATTACTTGCTTGCAAGACGTGGGAACAGAGCGTCTCCCTTAGAGACAGCCAGGCCGCCCTGGAGCTTGCCCCATACGCACTCGCTGCGGGTATCGGTAGAGGTAATCTCTGCCTCGTCAAGGCTCATACGGCGCAGAACCTCTGCGGACGTAGTAGGCATGAACGGCATCAAGAGATGTGCGCAAATGCGGATAGACTCAAGCAGCGTATAGATAATCTCTGCAAGCTCTGCTGCGCGCTCGGGGTCTTTTGCCACTGTCCAAGGGGCAGCGTCCTCAATGTAGTGGTTAGCCGCGTGGACAAGCTCCATGATGATGTTCTTAGCGCCTACGTAGTCCATCTTCTCCATGCACGCGGCGTAGCGGTCATAGATACCCTCAGCCAGCTTGCGCAGAGGATGGTCTGCAGCAACAGAAAATCCATCAAAAGTTGGAGTGACGCCCTCAAAGTACTTATCGCTCATATTAAGGGCGCGAGAAACCAAGTTACCCCAGCTATTTGCCAGGTCAGCGTTATAGACCTGCTCCATGCGCTCAAAGGAAATGCCAGAGTCCTCACCAGGAGTGACGTCGGTCATGAAGTAGTAGCGGTAGCCCTCAACACCCAGCAGGTCCAAAACGTCCTTAGGTGCAATGGCGTTTCCGCGAGATTTACTCATCTTCTCAACAACGCCGGTCTCAGAATTACGGACGTTAAGGAAGCCGTGAGCAAAAATGTGCTCAGGTACAGCCTCGCCAAGAGCCATAAGCATTGCAGGCCAAATGACGCAGTGGAAGCGGATAATATCCTTGCCAACAACGTGCATCTGAGCTGGCCAGAAACGCTTTCTCATTGCAGCAGCCTCTGGACTGTCATCGCCGTAGCCAACAGCGGTGTAGTAGTTGAGAAGAGCGTCAAACCAGACATAGGTTACGTGAGACTCATCAAAAGGAACTGGAACACCCCAGTCAAAGCTGGTACGGGATACAGAAATATCCTGGAGGCCAGACTCAACAAAGCTGCGGACCTCGTTGGCGCGGAAGTCTGGCTCAATGAAATCTGGATGCTTAGCATAGAGCTCAAGCAGTTTATCCTGGAATGCAGAGAGCTTGAAGAACCAAGACTCCTCAGAGACACGCTCAAGCTCACGATGGCAATCTGGGCAGAGGTGTGCGCCCTTGCAACCAGCCTCTTCATCTGCCTTCTCTACCTGAGTCTCGGTGAAGAAGGTCTCCTCGTGGATGCAATACCAACCATCGTAAGATCCCTTATAGATGAAGCCAGCCTCACGCATGCGCTCCCACAGATACTGGACAGCTTTTACGTGGCGCTCATCGGTAGTACGAATGAAGTCGTCGTATGAGACGTTGAGCTCTTCATAGAGTCCCTTAAAGAAAGGAACCTGCGAATCGCACCATGCCTGTGGAGACAGACCGTGATCAGCTGCGGCAAGAGCGACCTTCTCGCCATGCTCGTCCATACCGGTGAGGAAGAAGACGTCGTAGCCAGCAGCGCGTCTAAAGCGAGCCTGGATATCGCAAAGCAGGGTGCAGTACGCAGTTCCTAGGTGTGGCTTTGCGTTGACGTAATAAATTGGGGTGGTAATAAAGTATGACGGCTTGGCCTCGGGCATAATGACTCCCTTTGTATAAGTTGCAATAACTTATCCAGTATAGAGCAAATGCTGGGCTTTCTTTGTGTTGGTATAGTGATTATGCCTCGTGAGCAAGAATTGCCTGGTATGCCTCGTCACGCGCAATACCAAACTTCTGAGCAAGCTCCTTGGCCAGCGCTGATTTTCTGGTACCAGCTGCAAGGCCAGCCTCTATTGCATCCTCAAGCGAGAGCTGAGATTCTCCTTCTGCCTGCGATGATACAGAGGCAAGCTCTTCATCCGTGGGAGCCGCGATAACCAAAACACACTCGCCTTTGAGGTTTTCTTTTGCAGCAAGTGTCTCAACAAGACAAGGAGCCACGTCGCGTACTACTTCTTCGTGCAGCTTAGTAAGCTCTCTGACAAGAGCCACCTGCCTGGTTGAAAACACCTCGGCTATGGCCTCGACCGTTGCAAGCACTCTAAACGGAGACTCATACAGCACAATAGTGCCAGGAATTTGCGCAAGCTGCTGCAAGCGCTGAACAATCTGTCCATGCTTTCTGGGCAAGAATCCTTCAAAGAAGA
>CAUUFE010000087.1:0-3242 GCA_963544415.1 uncultured Atopobium sp. | reverse complement strand
GACTGGGTTATCGAGTCCGTTGCTCAGAAGCAGGCATGCGCAGTCAAGCAGGCTTATGACGCTCTTACCCACGGCCTCACAACCGTCGTTGAGATTGGCCGCAATGGTATTGCTATCCGCGACCTCGTTAACATGGGCATTATGCAGGGTCCTCGTATCTTTGCTACCGGCCTTGGCCTTTGCCGCGTTGCTGGTCACGGTGACTCTCACCACCTGCCACTGCAGATTTCCAAGGACGGACACCCTTGGGGCGACCAGGTAGACGGTCCATGGGAGCTTCGTAAGGCAATCCGCCGTCGTCTTCGTGAAGAGCCTGACGGCATCAAGATCTGGGCAACCGGTGGCGGCATTTGGCGCTGGGACTCCGACCGTCTGCAGCTCTTCTGCACCGAGGAGATCAAGGCAATTGCTGATGAGTGCGCACTGGTAGGCATTCCTCTGTATGCTCACTCCTACAATAACTTTGACGCTGCATATGACTGCGTCCGCTTTGGTTGCAAGCAGCTCATTCACGGCTTTGAGCTTGACGAGCGCACCATGAAGCTTATGGCTGAGCAGGGAACATACTTCACCCCAACCATCGGCTTCCTGCCAACTTGGTACGGAACTTATCCACCAGACTGGACTCCAGAGCTTGACGCATTCCCAGGCGAGACTGTTGTCGAGAAGGGCCTTGCACGCACCTACGCTAACCTGCGTAAGGCTTATGACATGGGTATCACCATTACCATCGGCTCCGACTCCTTCAGCTTTGTCACTCCTTACGGCTACGTCACCATTGATGAGATGTATGACTTTGTCGAGAAGGTTGGCATCTCCATCCTTGATACTGTTGCAGCTGCTACTTACAACGGCGCAAAGATGCTGGGCAAGGAGAACGAGTTTGGTGCTGTCAAGGAAGGCCTCTCCGCTGATATCCTCGTAGTCAAGGGCGACGTTGCTAACAACATTCGCGACCTCACGCCTGAGAACATGGACGTCATCATGAAGGAAGGCAAGATTATTGATCGCGGTAGCTTCTAAGCTTCCAGCTCGATAATTTGTAACGCGAAGGTTGGGCCCTGACTCACTTAAGCGTCAGGGCCCACTTTTACAAGCAAGAAGTTTATTCTTTGATATAAAAGTTTGACATTTGAAGGAGCTCACTATGTCTGAACCAAAGCAGGTGAAAATTGTGCTGCTTACCGGCTATTTAGGCGCAGGTAAGACCACTATTTTGAACCACATTCTCTCTAACACTGAAGGTATTCACGCAGCAGTCATTGTCAACGACATTGGCGAGATTAACGTTGATGCTGGTCTTATTAAAGACGGCGGCTACGCTAAAGAAGGCGACGTTATTCCTCTTACTAACGGTTGCCTCTGCTGCACCCTTTCTAATGACTTGGCACTTCAGTTGGGTGATTTGGCCGATACCGAGGAGTTTGACTACATCATTATTGAGGCTTCAGGTATCTGTGAGCCAATCCCTATTACCTATAACATTTCTGCATTCTGCAATCAGAGCCAGCATGCAACTAACCACTCTCACCTCAACCTTGATAACATCGTCGCAGTTGTTGACTGTGCTCGCATGTTTGAGGAGTTCCACAACGGCGCCGATCTTCTCGACCCAGATATTGAAGAGGATGACATCGAGAACCTGCTTATTCAGCAGATTGAGTTCTGCTCTACGCTGGTACTCAACAAGACCGATCTGGTTACTCCAGAGCAGCTCCACGAGCTCAAGGCGCTTGTTCGTGGCCTGCAGAAAGACGCCGTTATTGTTGAGGCGGTCAACGGTGACATTCCAATGAGCGAGCTTATCAATACGGGCCGTTTTGACTTTGACAAAGCTTACGCCTCCGCTGCCTGGATGGATGCAATGGAGCATCCTGAGGAGCACGAGGACCCAGAGGTTTTGGAGTACGAGATTACTACCTTTGTGTATCGCCGCCGTCAGCCATTTGACCTTGACAAACTTAACCAGTTTGTGGCTAGCTGGCCAAAGAATATCATCCGCGTCAAGGGTAGCATCTGGATTTCGCAAGACCCCGAGATGAGCTACGTATTTGAGCAGGCTGGCAAGCAGGTCCAGTTCTACGAGAATGGCATGTTCTACGCATCGCTGCCAGAGGATGAGCGAGAAACCCTTCTTGACGAGAAACCCGAGCTACGCGCAGAATGGGATGATGAACTGGGCGATCGTCAAACTAAGCTGTGCTTCATTGGCCGTCATATGAACCATGAGGAAATTGAAGCCGGTCTGGATGCATGCCTTACTGAATATGCTCCTGACGAGTTTGACTACTAGCGTTTTCAGCGCCAAGAGCTCCGGCGCTTGAGACGAGGGACCCAGTTTATCCGGGTCCCTTTTTTAGGTTAGAGGTGCCTAATGACCAAGATTGAGCAGCTTAAAGACTGGATTCAGTCGTCAGATAACATTGTTTTCTTTGGTGGCGCAGGCGTGTCAACGGAAAGCGGTATTCCTGATTTTAGGGGTACTAACGGTCTGTATCGCCAGGGCGGTATCAAAGTAGAAAACATGACCATTGGCCTGGGCCAAGACGGCTATGACATGGGAAAAGAAGCCTACGACCTGGGAAATGGAGTAACGGTTGACCCCGATAACGAGGAGTCTTTTGCCTACAGTAAGGCGCCAGATTTTACGCTTGAAGAGATCTTCTCGCTCGATGTGTTTTTTGATTACCCCGCAGCGTATTACACGTATTTTAGAAACTCTCATCATTTGGGGGAGGCTCAGCCAAACATTGCTCACAAGTGGCTGGCAGACTTGGAAGCTGCGGGAAAGTTGCGCGCGGTGGTAACGCAAAACATCGACGGACTGCATCAAGCTGCTGGTAGCAAGCGTGTGTTTGAGCTCCACGGCAACGAGACGCGTTTTTACTGTCCCGAGTGCGGCCACACCTACACGCTTGATCAGATTGAAGAGCAGCCGTCTGTGGTGCCGCTCTGTCAATGCGGCGCAGTTATTAGGCCTGATATCGTCTTTTACGGAGAGGGCCTTGATATGGACACGGTTTATGGTGCCTTGAACGCCATCTCTCAAGCGGAGGTCCTTGTGGTTGCAGGAAGTTCGCTGGTAGTGCAGCCTGCCGCCGGTCTTCTCGACTACTACGAGGGCAACAAAATGGCCATTATCAACGACCAACCTACGCCGTACGATGGTCGCGCCAATCTGGTGATCAGAGATAGAATAGGCGCCGTCATAGAACAGCTCCTGTAGAAAAACGCCTACCCGC
>CAUUFE010000086.1:0-3375 GCA_963544415.1 uncultured Atopobium sp. | reverse complement strand
CTACTCTCCGAGGAACCTTACCTCGGGGTGAAGCTCGACATCAAACTGGCGCTTGACCTCTGTCTGAACATGTTCGATAACTGCATGAACCTCGGCGGCAGTAGCGTTGTCGTAGTTGACCACAAAACCAGCATGCTTATCGGAAACACCAGCGCCACCAAAGCGATAGCCCTTAAGACCAGCGTCGGTAACAAGCTTGCCTACAAAATGACCTTCGGGACGCTTAAAGGTTGAACCGGCGGAAGGCAAATCAAGTGGCTGCTTCTCCTCGCGAGCGCACGTAAACTCTTCCATCTTTTCGCGGATCTTCTCGCCATCCGCACGGTGAAGATTGAACGTGGCGGAAAGCACAATCATGCCCTCATCAGCGATTCTGCTGTGTCGATATCCCAGGTCAAGCTCGGATGCGTCCAGCGTAGCAAAGGTGCCGTCGGCGAGAAGGACGCGGACGGATTTGAGCACGTCAGCGATGCAGCCGTCGTAAGCGCCTGCGTTCATGAAGCATGCGCCGCCCACAGAACCTGGGATGCCACAGGCAAACTCAAGTCCAGAAAGGTCCAGCTCACAGGCCATCTCGGAAGCTTCTTTGAGGCCAACGCCGGCCTGGCAGGTCATCTCGGTGTCGTCGATGCTTACGCCGGTCAGGCCGTCAGCGACGGCAATAATGACGCCGCGATATCCTGCATCAGAAACAAGCAGGTCAGAGCCGTAGCCGAGAATAAAATAAGGAGCTTCTGCGTCTTTAACCGCAAGGAGAATCTCTTTAACCTCATCGGGATCATCAGGGATGACATAGAGATCCGCAGGTCCACCCACTTTAAAGGTGGTGTGCTCGCTCATTGGCTCGTCTACCAGGACGTTCTCTTCTCCAACAATCGAGCAAAGCTTTCCGGCCAGGCTTTGTAAGTCATAGCCACTTTCAGACATGTAACACGCTCCTTAGTAAGTTACTTTTTATAGTTTATCGCAAGCGAGAAAAACGTGGCGTTGGGGCGAGAAAATCACGGCATCAGGACGAGAAAATCACGGTTTTGGTGTAAGAAAATCACAGCATTGGGTCGAGAAAACGGTTTCCTTTGCAATTCTGTCAAAGAAATGTCCATCCCATTTTACGTGTTATCAGCTGTTAACTCTGCTATAGTACTTATCGATATGTTTCAGAAATGGTTGCAATTACCTACTGGTGGTAAGGTGGCCGAACGTAAGGGTTTATAACAACCCAGTTCAAAGAGCCATCAAGTCCGCGACCCGCAAAGGCGGTTAACCTGGTTAAAGTCCAGGACCAACGGTACAGTCCGGATGTCAGAAACGGAGACTTTTATGGCTTCATCCCACTCAACCCACGCAACAACCGCATCTTCTAACGGCTGGTCTACCAAGAGAATCGCTATTCTCGCCATGCTTTGTGCAGCTGCTGCAATCAGCACCATGGTGCTTCAGTTCCCCCTGATCCCAGGCGTGACGTTTTTGAAGTACGATCCATCGGGCGTCTTTGCCCTGCTCGCAGGCGTAGCTTTTGGCCCTGCTGCGGGCGCGATCGTCTCGGTGCTTCCCTACCTTCTGCACCTCACCACGGAGTCCGGAATTTACGGCACTATCATGGCAATCCTAGCAACGCTTACCTACGTCTTGCCTGTCTCGATGATTGTGTACAACCGTTCCGAGAAGATCAAGCAGCTGATACTTGCCCTGATTGTGGGCAGCGTTGTCAGTGTTGTCGCCTGCATTCTGGGCAACCTTGTAGTTACCCCAATCTACACCGGCATGAGCGTGGAGGCAGTAAGTGGACTGATTGTCCCTGCTCTTCTCCCCTTCAACGTGGTAAAGGTTGCCATTAACAGCATTATCTTTGTTGTGATTATGCGCTCAGCTACCTCACTTTTTGAGAGCATCAAAAACGGTGAGTAGTCTGCTGGACAACTCCCCAGATACACACACGTCTGAAAGCGCTGCACAAACTCAGGACCTCCCTGTAGCTGCAACGCTTTCGGACGTGACCTTTGTGCACGCAAAGGGCGTAGTTGCCTTAGACCACGTCTCGTTCTCTATTCCTGCAGGTAAACGTACCTGTATTGTTGGTGCAAACGGTTCGGGCAAGTCCACGGTGGCATCGATTCTCTCTGGCCTTACCGCGCCTGACGAGGGCACCGTTACCTTTTTGGGAACCACCGTTGTCAACGATGGCCAGGTTGACTTTGAGGCGTACAAAACCATTCGTCCGCAGCTTGGGCTGGTCTTTCAGAATCCTGAGGATCAGATTATCTGCAGCGTGGTCGCAGACGATATTGCCTTTGGTCTAGAGAACCTTCAGGTGCCCAGTGATCAGATAACTCCGCTGGTAGAACAACAGATTGAACTTGGCACTCTCACCGAGTTTGCGTCAGAAAATCCACAGATGCTTTCGGGCGGTCAGCAGCAGCGCGTGGCCATCTCGGGCGCGCTGGTCATGAAACCGCAAATCCTGATTCTTGACGAACCTTCCGCAGCTCTTGACGTTGTGCATAGAAATAACGTTATGGGCCTTGTCGAGAAACTCCGTGCAGCTGGAAAGACTATAGTTCACGTAACGCATTTCATGGACGAGGTAGTTTCTGCTGACCACGTTATTGCCTTAGACGACGGCCACGTTGCGTTTGAAGGAACGCCTGAAGCGCTCTTTAAGCAGCATGAACTGGTTGAATGCCTGCATCTTGAGGAGCCGTTTGCCTATCAGGTGGCGCAGGCGCTCAACAACCGCGGAGTTGTCGTGTGCAAATCACCTTCGGCTGAGCGCGTGCTCAGCGAGCTGACGGAGCTTCTCGCCACAGCGGTGCAGGGCGCGAGAAGGGCGGATGCGGCTGGAAGTTGCGACGACGCGGCGGTTGCGGGATGTGACGCGACGGCGGGTTGCGACGCGACCGGAAGCGTATCCGAAGCAACAGCGGTTTCCGTGTGCGATGTGACGTTCTCGTACCAGAAGCCTGTACTCAAAAACATCTCGGTTGACGTGCAAAAAGGCTCGCATGTTGCCGTTATTGGCTCAACCGGGTCTGGCAAGTCTACCCTTGCGCGCTTGATTTGTGCACTTGATACGCCTGATTCCGGAAGCCTCTGCGTGGCTGGACTGGATACTCGACAGAAGCAAAACCGCAAAAAACTTCACGGTATTGTTGGCTACGTCATGCAGCGACCAGAGCGCCAGCTTTTTGCACAGACGGTTGCCGAAGACGTGGCGTTTGGCCCCTCTAACCTGAGTCTTTCTGCCTGCGATATAACAATCGCTGTAAATGACGCTCTGAAACTTGTCGGTCTTTCCCACAAGGCAGATGCATCCCCTTTTGAGCTTTCTGGTGGTCAACAGAGACTTTGCGCACTTGCGGGCGTTATTGCTATGCA
>CAUUFE010000085.1:0-3410 GCA_963544415.1 uncultured Atopobium sp. | reverse complement strand
CGTCTACGCTTATTCGCGGCGTTGCCTGCGGCATTGATATGTTTGACTGCGTACTCCCAACACGTACCGCGCGTATGGGCACCGCGTTTTCTCACGAGGGTCGTATGAACCTCAAGAACGCTAAGTACTTTGCCGACGCGGGTCCTATTGACGCCAAGTGCTCCTGTCCAGTTTGTACGGGCGGTTATTCTCGCGCGTACATCAACCACCTGGTCAAACAGCATGAGATGCTAGGCGGACAGCTGCTTTCTATGCACAATATTTATTTCTTGCTTGAGCTGATGCGTCAGGCACGAGAAGCAATTCTTGCAGGTACGTATAGCGATTTTGTTGAGGAGTGGGAAAACTCTGACGGCGTGGTTGATTTCTAAGTTTATCTGGCGAGAAACCCGTCTTCTCAATAGACCTGCTAAAGTAAGTTTAATTTAAATTTTTTATGACTAGCTCACTAATTTGTGGGCTAGTCATTTTTTGTCCGGTGACACGGGTAGAATGAAAGAGATAAACATTCGCGGGCGCCCGAGGTGCCCCTGGCTGGCTCTGCCGCCACAGAAAAGAGGACATGATGCCCGGCATCGAGAAAAGCACTCGTTGGAGTGTTCTTACACAAGACGTATATCTAGAGTCGCTGTTTAAAAAAGAATTGCACGTTACGCCACTTGTTGCTCGTGTATTAGTAGCACGTGGATTTACTGATGTAGCCGCAGCTCAAGAGTTTCTCTCGCCATCCTTGCAAAGGGATTGGCTGGATCCACAGTGCATTCCTGGAATGGCTGAGGTTGCTGCCCGTGTTCATAAGGCAATTGTTGAGCATCAAAAGATTGCCGTATTTGGTGATTTTGACGTAGATGGTATGAGCTCAACTTGTCTGCTTACGCTGGCTTTACGTCGATTGGGAGCAGATGTTTTGCCGTATATTCCGCACCGTTTTGGTGAGGGATACGGACTCTCTAAAGAGGCTCTTGCAAGAGTTTTGCAAGATAGAAAGCCAGATTTAATTATTACAGTAGATAACGGCATTGCCGCTGCTCAAGAAGTCGCATGGCTTTTGCAGCAGGGGATTAATGTTGTTGTTACTGATCACCATGAGCCTGCGGATTTGGTGCCCCAGGGTGTTCCAGTCACTGATCCAAAGCTTGTTGAGGATTGTCCTTCCAGAGAACTTGCTGGTGCAGGCGTTGCTCTTAAGCTGGTTCAGGTTTTAGGACAGCTTCTTGGTCAACCTCAGTTGTGGCTTGATTACATTGATGTTGCAATGTTGGGCACGCTGTCTGACATGATGATGCTCAACAAAGAGAATCGTGCGTTGGTTTCTGAAGGCGTTAAGCGTTTGCAGAAAGGTCTTCGTCCAGGTCTTGTAGCTCTTGCAGCTGTCGCTGGTCAAGATATTGCTCAGATTTCTGCAGATAATCTGCCCTTCTCTATTATCCCTCGTCTTAATGCAGCGGGACGCATGGGCACTACTGATATTGCCCTTGATCTTCTCCTTACAGAAGACGCGGAAGAGGCAACCATTCTTGCTGGCAAACTAGAAGAGATTAATGCTGAGCGTCGCGCTATTGAGGCAAAACTCACAGATGAGGCCCTTGAGCAGGCAAAAGAAATCTATGACGGCGGTCACGCTATTGTGCTTGCCAAAGAGGGTTGGCATGAGGGCGTTAAGGGCATTGTTGCCTCAAGAATTGTTAATCGCTATCACGTGCCTTGCATTCTGTTTACCATCCAAGACGGTGTAGCCCGCGGTTCTGGCCGCTCTGTTGGTTCTGTTGACTTGTTCCATGCGGTTGAGCAGTGCGCAGATCTTACGGTCCGTTTTGGTGGCCACCAAGGAGCTGTTGGCGTAACGGTAGAAACATCAAAGATTGACGCATTTAGAAAGCGTTTGTCCGAGGTCATGGCAGAGCTTCCAGAAGAAGAGTTTGAGTCTTCAGGAGAAGTAACTGCTCTAGTAAACCTAGATGAAATCACCATCAACTCTATCGACGCGCTTGAGGCATTGCAGCCATTTGGTCAGGGCAACAAAAAGCCTCTCTTTGGCGTCAAGGGTGTGGTGATGAAGAATCGCTCGCGTGTTGGCGCAGGTGGAGCTCATCTTTGCTTTATGGCTTCAAACGGCATCTCCTCAATTTCATCCATCATGTTCAGAACGCCTCATGTTGAGGCGGCAGCTGAGTATGATGGTGCTGTTGATTTGATTTTCGAGGCTGTTAACGAGACCTGGCAGGGCAGAACCAAGCCAAAACTCATGGTCAGAGATATTCTCTACAGAGACTTTACCGATGAAGATGACGGCCCCATTGAAGCAGATCTTCTTGGCAGTGCGGCTGATCTGCCACTTGTGGTTACCAAAGAGACAACAGAGGCTGAACAGGCGTCTCAAGAGCAGGCGCAGCAAAAGCGCCATGAGCTGGAGAAGCTGTCTTCCGAGGAACTCACGCAGACCCTGGTTACTTCCATGATTGGTCCAAGAGAGCTCTTGCCTCTGCAGAAGAAGACATTAGAGGTTCTCTCTCAGGGAACGTCTTGTCTCTCAGTTATGGCAACAGGCAGAGGTAAATCGCTTATCTTCCAGGTTCATGCTGCTTGCGTTGCGCTTCTGCAACACAAGATGAGTGTATTTGTCTACCCGCTGCGAGCCCTTATCAACGACCAGGTCCAAAGCATGAAAAACACCTTTGAGCCTTTGGGAATCTCTGTTGAGGTGCTCAACGGAGAAACAGACCTTTCCAGCCGAGAAGACCTGTTTGCTCGCATGACAAACAATGAGCTTGATATTGTGCTGACTACGCCAGAGTTCCTCTCGCTCCACGCTGATCAGTTTGCTACGTCGCAGAACATCTCGTTTGTGGTGTTTGACGAGGCACATCACGTGGGTATGAATGCTTCTGAGGGCAGGCTTGCGTATGCGCAAATGCCACAAGTGCTAAAGATGCTTGGAAGTCCGCAGGTACTTGCTACAACAGCTACAGCTACTACGCAGGCAGCTCAGCATATCTGCGAGCTCCTCTCTATAGAAGCAGAGCACGTATACAAAGACAAAACGGCTCGTACTAATCTTGAGCTCAAGGACCTTCGTGGCGCTAAGGACAGGGAGTGCGCGCTGCTTTCCCTTGTGTCTGACGGCACAAAAACGGTTGTCTACGTCAATTCAAGAGAGCAGGCACAGGCTTTGACGCGCATGTTGCGTCATCGTATTCCAGAGCTAGGCCACAAGATTGCGTTTTACCACGCAGGCCTGACGCCTCAGATACGCAAAAACGTTGAGCGCGCCTTTAGGCGTGGAGACGTTTGCTGCATTATGGCAACAAGTGCGTTTGGCGAGGGTGTCAATATCTCTGATATTCGCCAGGTTATCCTGTATCACCTGCCGTTTGGTCGCGTTGCCTTCAATCAGATGAGCGGACGCGCAG
>CAUUFE010000084.1:0-3447 GCA_963544415.1 uncultured Atopobium sp. | reverse complement strand
GTGGAGCTTTTGTTTGCCTAGCATTTTTTGTTTTCCCTTGGTCGCTTCTCATCTACGGACCAATCTTTCCCAACACGGTAGCCTTCTGTGTAATGCCTTCTATTTGGTGGATTTTTATGCAGATGACTCGCTCAAAAACACCAAAACACGATCTCATCTGGCTTATTGTCATATTTGTTCTTGGCTTGATTACCCTCTTTATCTTGCATCCTTCCACGATTTTCTCGTCAATTGTTGTGCTTTTGCCTTGGAGTTTTGCGCGCATTGGAGAATCAAAACGCAGAGTTATTCTCTTTGGAAAACAAATCAAGCCTGTCACGCTGGCATACGCATTCTTTATCTTTGCGCTGGTTATTTGGTCTGTTTTCTACTACGTTTTGATTGTTCGAGGCGTGGCTCTCAATTTCTGGTGGAGCGCCTACTCAAGCTTGCAAGATGCTATTTTGCACGCCCTTGGTATGGACTTTATTGGACAGTCCTACGCAGGTGGAGAGCTTGTTTCTCCACAGCCGGTACTTTCAATTTGCGTGCTGGTAGGTGTTGTGTGGACATTTAAGCATAAGCAAGCTCGCTGGATGGTATCAGCCTTTATGTACCTGTCCATTCTCTGCATTTTTATTATTACGTTTGATGTTCCCTTAAAGGGATATCTCTCGGGATTTTGGTATACCGATCCGTTCCGCATTGCCGCCAGCTGCGTCATTATGGCAATTCCGCTGGCAGCGCTTGGCCTAGCAACCCTTGCCGAAGCTGCGTTGGAAACGTTTGCCTCCTGGAGAGAAAAAGCTACTCAGGCTCAAACTAAAGCTCAGACCTGCGTCTTTTGTAACGTCTGGGCTAAACCTCTGATTGCTGGCGCAGTTATAGCATGCGTAGTTGTGCTCAACTATGTGGTCCCTATGCCTAATCTTAAATCGGAAGAGCCAATTCCTGCTGCTCTTGCCTTTAAACAGGCTTCCGAGAAGGCCTATGGTGATCACTACATTTTGACCTCAGAGGAGCTTGAATTTTTGCGCCGCGTAGAACTTACCGTTCCTGCAGGTGCCGTTATTGCCAACCTGCCACAAGATGGCAGCCTTTGGGCGTATGGCACTAATGACTTACACGTGCTCTGGCGCTTCCCTAACGGCTATGACGCCTCAGAACGTCCTGCAAGCGCAATACTTCGTAAACGTCTTAATCGCATTGCCAGCGACCCTGAGGTACTTCAGACGGCACGCGACCTTAACGTGCAGTACGTCCTTATTCTGAACAACGTTGTTGATTACTCCAACGCTGTTACCAGTACCTACAAACCAGGAACCTTCAGAGGTATTACGCAAATAACAGACACCACCCCAGGTTTTGAGGTGGTGCTGGAAGAAGGTTCTATGAGGTTGTACAAGATTACCTTGTAAGAACGTTATGCCTGAAGTGCAGAAACTGCATCCTTAAGCTCCTGAACTCGGTCAGTTGCTTCCCATGTGAAGTCTGGGTCTTTGCGGCCAAAGTGTCCGTATGCAGCTGTCTTAGAGAAGATAGGACGGCGCAACTTAAGATCTCTGATAATGGCACCAGGACGAAGATCAAAGACCTTCTCGATAGCCTGCTCAATAACAGCATCGTCAACAATGCCAGTGCCAAAGGTATCAACCATGATAGACAGTGGATGAGAAACACCAATGGCGTAGGCAAGCTGAACTTCACACTTCTTTGCAAGGCCTGCTGCTACGACGTTTTTGGCAACCCAGCGAGCGGCATATGCTGCTGAGCGGTCAACCTTGGTGCAATCCTTTCCGGAGAAAGCACCGCCACCATGACGGCCCATGCCACCGTAAGTATCGACAATAATCTTTCTGCCGGTAAGACCAGTATCTCCCATAGGTCCACCAACAACAAAGCGACCAGTTGGATTGACGTAAATGTCTGCGTTGTCCCAAGCAATGTTGACCTCACCCATAACAGGAGCAATAACGTGGTCAATCATGTCCTGCTTGATAACGGACATGTCCTCAATCTCTGGGGCATGCTGCGTGGAGACAACAATAGCTGTGACCTCAACGGGTTTCTCGTCCTCATAGCGAACGGTAACCTGAGTCTTGCCATCTGGACGCAAATACTCGACCTCGCCAGACTTACGCACCTCTGAGAGGCGCTGAGCAAGGCGCTGAGCAAGGTAAGCTGGCATTGGCATCAGAACATCGGTCTCGTCAGAAGCAAAACCAAACATCATGCCCTGATCACCTGCGCCGATAAGATCAAGCGGATCAGTGGTACGTCCTGCTTGTGTGTCATAGGACTGGTCAACACCCTGGGCAATATCGGGGCTCTGCTCATGGATAAGACTCAAAACGCCGCAGGTCTCGCAGTCAAAACCATACTTAGCGCGGTCATAGCCAATATTTCTGAGGGTGTTACGAACAATCTCCTGAACATCAACGTAGGATTGAGTGCGAATTTCTCCTGCTACCACAATAGTTCCTGTAGTAGCAAAGGTCTCGCATGCACAGCGGACGTTATCCAAGCAAGCTGGAACGCCGCTTGGAGAAACGTATCCACGCTCTTCAAGCTCTGCCTCTTTTGCCAGGATTGCATCAAGAATTGCATCAGAAATCTGATCGCAAACCTTGTCTGGATGTCCCTCAGTAACACTCTCTGAGGTAAACAAATAGTTTTTGTGTGCCATGAACTATCCTTTCACGCATGGCTTCTCTGCGTATGCAGAATATTTGCGTTCTTCTACGCGCAACCACTCTTACTATACCCGCCAAAGACACTTTTGAGCAGGATCAGTCAAGAAAATTGTAAAAAGAGCACCACAAGGGCGCTCTTTAAATAGCATGATTAAACTGGCATTATGCAAAAACGCGTATGATTACTTGTCTATTCCAATGCCCGCAAGTGTCATATCTAGCAGATTCTGTGCAAGCTCATCAGAACCCTCAACGCCACGGCGCTCTCCCATCAAACCAATAGCCGAGAGAACCAAAGCTCCTGTGATAGAACAGGCAGCAAGCCTAGAATCAACGTTTTGGCGAATAAATCCCTGCAATTTTCCCATCTCTAGCTGGTTAGCAAGGAGAACAACCACGCGGGAAAGCGGCCCCTCAATGTTGGTAATAAGCGCCTGCTCAGAGCTTGCAAGCTTATTAATCAAAGCCAAAACAAGTGGTGAGTCAGGAAGAATATGTGAGGCCAGCTGAGCGATGATTGCGCGAAGAGTTTCTTTTGAAGCAGGCTTATTGCCAATAGTGCGTGCAATATCTTTTGCTAACTCATCAACACTCTCATCAAAGATTGCCTGCAAAAGAGCTTCTCTATCAGAAAAGTAGTAATACAGCGCACCTTTTGAAAGACGAGCTCTATCAGAAATCTCACTCATTTTGAAGTTGGTATTTCCACGAGCAAGCATAAGCTTGGTTGTCTCGTGCATAATACGCTTACGTGTAGCTGCGCTTTTCTTAGTAC
>CAUUFE010000083.1:0-3567 GCA_963544415.1 uncultured Atopobium sp. | reverse complement strand
CCATGTCAGAAAAACAGCTTACTGCTCATGATATGGAGCTCCTAACTTGTGCAGGTATTTACGTTGAGCCTCAAGCACTGAATGGTCCCGCGTTAGTATTTCCTATTTCAGATGGTGAAGGTGGAGACATACGCGTGTTGTGGCAGGGCGGCGCTTATGAGAGTGCAACTTATATAGATTCTAGAAAGAATCAGCTGGTATTTCCTTATCTCAAGTTGTATGACTTGCTGTTTGAAGCTGCGTGTCCCGTGCATTCAGTTTTAATGTTGGGCGCTGGTGGTTGCTCGTATCCTCGATATTTAGTAGCTCATTATCTAGAGGTTTCTTGTGACGCACTGGAGATTGATCCTAAAATTGCAGCTCTAGCTCATAGCTACTTCTTTGTGGATGAAGCTATTAGAGAGAGCAATGGTAGGCTTCGGGTACAAGTAGCTGATGGCGTAGAGTATATAAAGAGCCTAGCTACCTCTGATAACAAACGCTATGACGCTATCTTGAATGACTGCTTTAGCGGAGAAGTTCCACCTGCAGCTATGATGACCAGTGAGTGGATGAGTCTGGTGGCACATTGCCTTACTCCTGGCGGAAGATATCTCACAAATGTAGTTTCTGCACAGGTAGGAGAGGGAGCGCATCAGCTTGAGGAGCTCATGGATGCTGCTCGCACGGTGTTTGAGCAGGTAGAGATTGTACCTTTGGATCCAGAAGCAGACCCAACAGAGTCAGATAATCTTATGCTCGTTTGCCAGCACGCTTAAGCGCGGTAAGCGCAAGTGCTAGGCAGCTGCTCATCAAGGCAATTCCAATGCCAAAGAGCACCAAGAAACCTTGAGCTGAGCCATCTACAATTAGGCTCCAAATAATGAGTGCACAAGCAGAGACAAAGCAGCTTACGCCTGCAATTCTTGAGTAGATAAGAGTGGAATCTTTTTTGCCAAAGACTGCACGCACCAAAAGCGGCGAGCCGACTGTTGTAAGTGCGTAGGCAATTCCAAAAAGGAAGGTTCCTGCCAGCAAGAGTGGCAATACTGGAAGCTTAATTCCCAACATAAATAAGCCAATAATGCCCGAGAAAATTCCTACAAAGCAAGCAAGCTTCACAGAGATATCGCTCAAGGCGCCTAGCAGCACTTTTCCAATTGCTTGACCCAGCATAGTTGTTCCAGCAAGAAGGCCTGTGGCAGCGGCAATGGCAGGAGCAGTTTCTGCAAATGTTGCAGCATAGCTAGGGAAGTACTGAGAGATTTGCTGGTTAAAGGTAATGAGCGCGTAAAACGCAGCAACCATATAAAACTCTGGATATTTCATTGCGTCATCAGCAGAGATATCGTTTGAAGAAGTCTCTGCAACTTCAACGGTTTTCTCGTTACCGGAAGCGAAGGTAAGAGGTATAAGGCCAAGGTCTTGGGGCTTCTCGCGCACTACAAAAAGGGTAAAGGGAAGTGTTCCCACTAGCATAACCAGCGCAAAAATCAGATAACAGGCTCGCCAACCTTCAGGACCAGACGAGATAATGGCAGATCCAATGGGGTTAAAGACAGTACCGCCAATGCCGGTGAATGCAAAGCAAAGACCCATAAAAGTACCAACGCGCTGGTCAAACCAATCGTTGATAAGGGCTGGGACGCACAAGAACATAAGCGCAGGAACGCCAATACCAAGTCCCACCGCGCAGAGATAGAAATGCCAAATCTCTTGAGCGGCTGACATGGATCCGTATGAGATTGCACAGATGATAACGCTTGCAGAGAGTACCAGGCGCGTATCGTGCGTTTTATAGAACTTGCCTATGAACGGCAAAACTATTGTCATGGCAATGCAGAGTACCGAGAAGACCGCGGAGAAGGCAACGCGGGGAACACCAAAGTATTGTGAAACTGGGGTAATGAAAATGCCAAAGCATGTCAAGATGATGGCGCAAGGCAAAAACATGATGACAATACAAGTTGCAACAATGGCGTATGCATACTTAGTGCCTAGTAAACGTTGTAGCACTGAGGCTCCTCTCTTTTGGCCAGAAATAGTGTAGGCGATGTGTCTTAAAAAGGACACATCGCCTACCGAGTCGCACAAAATTTTTGAAAGGTAACTCAGGGTTTTACGTGCAAAAGATCTTAGCTGTCGGAGCCCCTGCGGTTCTCGCCCTCAAGAGCACGGATTGGACCGATGTCCTGAGTGGTCTCAAGAGCACCAAGGTAGTTACCCTCTTCGTCGCGGACAGCAAAGTAACGGACATAGAGGAACTTATCTCTGACCTCAAACCAGAACTCGGAGGAATCACGCTTGCCACTCTTGAACTCGGTGAGGATGCGACGAACGGCCTCTTGGCTCTTTGGTGGGTGGCAGTCGTAGACGTCGCGGCCAAGGCAGCTCTTAGGACGAGGGAAGGCACGGGTGTCGCCGTGGCTGAAGTAACGAGTCTTGTCATCTGCATCAACAAAGGTAATGTCGAGCGGAATAGTTGCAAAGACAGCCTCAAGCTGAGGAATAGTGAACTCGCCAGTAGAGAGCTTAACCTTGCCGTCAGCAGAAAGTACTTCCTCTTCTGCCTCAGCGCCCTTCTCGTCCAGAGCGGCAGCAGCTTCCATCTCTTTGAGCTTGTCGTTTGCAAGCTCAAGAGGATCTGCGTGCCATGATGGAGGATTGACGCCAAATGCGTGACCAAACTCGTTCTCTTCAGCGGCAATCTGGGTCCACTGGGTGGCGGTTAGGTGCTCAAGAGAAAGCGGAATAAGAACGTTCTCTTCCTTGGAAGCCATAGACTCAGCGCCCTCAATAGCCTCATCCAGATAGTCAGCAACGCCTGCCATAAGGCCTGCATCGTACTGACCAAATGCGGTCTCAAGCAATGCTTCTGCACCGTTGACAGCGTTTCTTACCTCATCGTCCTTGCCCCACATAACCTTTGAAGGACCGGTGATATCGTGACGCTCCAGGTGAGGGAAGAGCAGCTCTTCCTTGCGCTTATAGTGAACAAAGACCTCATCAAAGGCGTCCATATCAGCCTTTAGAATTGCTGCAACGCCAGCGCATTCTTCGTTGCTGGAAGACTCGTTAAGGGCGCGAGCGCGCTTAACATCTGGAGCAACGCGGTCGTGGATAAAGGCAAGAATGCGGTCGTTCTCCTGGCGCATGGTCCAAACAGGATGACCAGGAGTTTCTTCAACAGCACCTGTTGGTGCGCAAGCGACCTTGCCTTCAAAGAGAGCGGCGTGAACGTCGCAGAGCTTCAGGACCTTCTCCATAGGAACGCCACCAGCAATAAGCTCCTGCTCAGCGGTAGAGATCTCAGATCCAGAGACATCTTTGAAGTTACGAGCAAAATCCTCGCGAACAGCCTCGATGTCCTCACCGTCATTGAGGCGCTCAAGGTACTGGGCGATAAGAGCTTTGCGCTCCTCAGGGGTCTGTGCAATAGGTGCGTTCTCTGTTGCTGGCTCTGCGGGTTTCTCGTCAGCTGGGGTATCTGCTGCCGCAGGCTCCTCATCGCCAAGAATGGCAAAGCCGTGAGCGCGGAAGATTGCTTTGAGCTCCTCAAGGTCTACGCCTTTGTGGTCGCAGCCTTTA
>CAUUFE010000082.1:0-3691 GCA_963544415.1 uncultured Atopobium sp. | reverse complement strand
AGGGTGAAGCGGCCGCCAAAGACCTCAGAGTAGACGGCGTCAAAGCTGTTGACCTGGTCGGCAATCTTGACCATGATCTTGTCGGCCAGCTCGTTGGCCTCGTCATCTTTGCCGTAGGTGCGGCTGCTATCAAGGTGCAGCAGCTCAGCGACGCACTCGCTCATGCCGGCAACGCCAAACATGCCGCAGAAGCGCTCACGAGAAATGAGGCCTTCCTTAGCCAAGAAGCTTGTCTCAAAGAAGTTGGAATCCTCAACAATAAAGCGAACACGCTCGTTCATGAAGTTGAGAACCTCGCCGGTTGCAGTTGGCAGCAGGTTGTTCATGAAGTCGTCAACATTGGATGCAAGCTTTGCAAGGCCAGGAAGCAGTACGCGGCTCAAAGTGTAAGCGCCGCCGCCCATAGGAAGAACGTTGTAGCAGCTTACGACGGTATACTCGCCAGGGTAGGTCTCTTTGTGGATGCGGTGGTTAGCAAAAGCAGGGTTGGAGCAGACCATGGTGGTCTTGACTGCGAGGCGCATGAACTCGTCGGATGTTACCTCTGGGTCGTACTTAAGGGTGAAGTTTGGAACGGCATTCATGAGCTCACGGTCAACCTCAAGCAGCAGCCTACCTGCACGGGTGTCCTCTGGGCCAATATTTGCGTGGCAATAACCGCTTGCAACGGTGCGGTCGATGTGATTCAGGAAGCGGCGCAGACGAGGCTTAATCTCTGCGTCAGTCATGCCCTCCAGGAATGGATCAATAATCTTGTCCAGCTGGCCAACGTAGACAGGGCGGCTGGTGACGGAAGGAACGTTGTCGTAAAGAGCAGCAAGGCCCCAGAGCAGGTCATCAAGGGTCTCTGGCTTGTCAAAGCGCAAAAACTCGGAGCCGTTTTGCGCAAATACCTGGTAGTCAGGGCAGATGTAGCGAGGACGGTAAGGAGCATTGCCCTCACACATGTCATCAAGGGCGTGAGCTGCAAAAAGACGATCAAACTCAGCAGTTGTCTTAATAGGGTGCTCGGAGTTCTCGGCAGCCTGAGCCAGGTGCAGAACCTTCTGCTTGTACGAGAGGTTGTCGGAAGTGATGATGTCCATGAACTCGCTCATTAGTGCTCCTTACGTTAGTCGTGCAGTAACGGTTGTGTGATTACGACGGGTACGTCGGTCGTTCCAAGTTATGGTGCACCGCATTGCGCGGCGCGCTACCTGGGCGAGAAGAACGGTCTTGCCCAAGTGTTGTGCCAGGTACAGAGGCTAGTCCAGAAGGTGGGATTCTCCCTCGTGTTTCATTGCGTCGTCGAGACGCTGGAACTGCCTCTCGGTAATGACAATCTTGCCGTGCTGAACAGAAACCATGCCCCTCTCCTTAAGCTCGTCGATGCCGCGGGCAACAGTCTTTGTGCTGGTACCAATCTTGTCTGCCAGCTCTTGCCTGGTCAGACGTACCGTAAACGGCCACTCAACAACGCCGCGATGAATCTGATCGCGCGTCAGCTCGCTAAGCATGTACATCAGGCGCTTGGTTCCGCTCCAGGTCAGCAGGCTGCGCTCGTAGCCGGACTGACGTGTCAGATTCTTGATAATCCAGCGTGAGCGGGTGAGAAGTGCCTCAGGGTCCGAACGAATCCACTGCAGGTAGTCCTCGCGTGGAACCGAAATAAACTCGCAGCCGGAAGTTGCGGTGAGCGATCCCAGGTAAAACGGGCTCTCGCTGATAACTTCCATCTCACCAAAAGCAACAGGCGCACGATACTCGTCAATAACATACGTGCTACCTGCGGAATTATGCGACGTGGTGCGCACGGTACCGCGGCACAGAATGTACACGTTATCAACGCGGTCCAGCATGTGGACAAGGGTCTGTCCGGAATTAAGACGAATCTGCCTACAATGAGAAAGACGATTAGCGGGAACGCGAGAAGCCCATTTGATGATCTTCTTCCGAACGTCAGAATCAAGACTGTCAAGGTAGGTTAGAACGTTCACACGAGACCTCGCTGTTCTTGCTTCGTAAGTCCTCATTACAGGACAGTTTTGGCTTAAGTTTGAGTAATTGTACCTGCTCCCTAAAATAAAAATAAGGACTTTTGTCCACTTTTTGAGACAATTTTCTTGAACGGTATCGGGCTGCGATTAGGTTGCGATTAGGTTGCGGCCAACCAGTGGCCAACCAGCGGTCAGCCCACGGTCAAGCTGCCGCAAGATAGAAAAAGCCCCCACGTCAAATGAACTGCCTCCCATTTCTTGGACACGAGAAATAGGAGGCAGTTCAAAACACACCTAAGTCGGATAATCTGTTAAAAAGACGTATACATGACGCTGAAAATACCTCAAACGTGCAGATTATCGTCATTAGATGTGTAAAATGCCCGCAATTGAGCAGAATATCCGACTTAGATGTGTTCCATAGAGACGGAATTTATCGATAGTTAAATTTCTTATACAAGACTATTCATTATCTAGCATATTAGATGAAGTTTATGCATAAAAATGTATATCAAGCGGCACGACCGCCTGGCTGACTGGCTATTTTGATTAGGAACCTCTCGATTCTTCAGCGAGACACATCAAAGCTGCGCTATTTTGTGCGCCAGGCCTAAAAGCCGACGTTAGCACGCTGCAGAATCATAATCACCCGCATATGAACTGCCTCCTATTTCTTATGTCCAAGAAATAGGAGGCAGTTTAAAACGACGTGAGGGCCAAAAATGCAGCGCGCGCGAGCACTTACTTGCGGTTGCAAACCTCTGCAGCAACCTTTGCGCCAAGAGCAACGTTGTTGAAGACCAGCTGAATGTTTGACTCAAGGGAGTTGTTACCAGTAATCTCAGCAACCTTTGCCAGCAAGAATGGTGTGGACTCCTTGCCGTGGATACCGTTTGCCTCTGCCTCTGCAAGGGCCTTCTCGATAGCTGCGTCAATGGTGTCCTTATCCATTGCATACTGCTCAGGAATTGGGTTGGTAACTAGAAGACCGCTGTTCATGCCAATCTGTTGCTGGGTAGTAAAGATCTCTGCCAGCTCAGCAGGGGAGTCAACACGGTAGTCAACGCTAAAGCCGCTCTTGCGGGTGTAGAACGCAGGAAGCTCCTCGGTTTGGTAACCAAGTACTGGAACACCCTTGGTCTCCAGGTACTCAAGGGTAAGGCCAAGGTCAAGAATGGACTTTGCACCAGCGCAAATGACCATAACAGGAGTCTGTGCAAGCTCCTCGAGGTCAGCGGAGATGTCCATGGTGGTCTCAGCGCCACGGTGAACGCCACCAATGCCGCCTGTTGCAAAGACGTCGATGCCTGCCATGTGAGCAATCATCATGGTAGTAGTGACGGTAGTTGCGCCGTCCTTCTTCTCAGCGATGATAACGGGGAGGTCACGGCGGCTTACCTTAGCAACCTCGCGGCCCTTCTTGCCCAGGTAGTCAATCTCGTCAGCAGAAAGGCCGGCACGCATCTGGCCGTTAATAATTGCGATAGTTGCAGGAATTGCACCGTTGTCACGGATGATCTGCTCAACCTTCAGAGCGGTCTCAACGTTCTGTGGGTAAGGCATACCGTGAGAAATGATGGTGGACTCCAGAGCTACAACAGGCTTGTTCTGCTCAAGTGCCTCTTTGACCTCTTCAGATACAACGAGAAAATCCTTCAGGTTAGACATATATACTCCAATCGTAAACGACTAATGGAACCGAAAGTAGTGCCGTG
>CAUUFE010000081.1:0-3722 GCA_963544415.1 uncultured Atopobium sp. | reverse complement strand
TGTGCGTCATCAGCAGTTGCAGTCATACCAGTACCAATTGCCCAGATTGGCTCATAAGCAATAACGTACTTGGAAGGATCTGTAATCTCTAGACCCTTGGTATCTGCCTTAATCTGGTCAACAACAAACTGAACGTGAGTACCGGCGTTACGAACCTCAAGAGACTCACCGCAGCAAGAAATAGGAACGATGTCATGAGCCATCAGTGCCTTTGCCTTGCGGTTAATGTCCTCGTCGGTCTCGCCAAAATAGCCACGGCGCTCAGAGTGACCAATGATGCAGTAAGTTGCGCCAACAGAAGTCAGCATTGCTGGAGAGGTCTCACCAGTAAAGGCACCAGACTCCTCCCAGTACACATTCTGAGCAGAAAGAGCAACAGAAGAGTTGGCCTGGGTAAGAACCTCAGAGACACCCTTAAGGTCTACAAGAGGTGGAGCAATAACAACATCAACGTTTCCAGTACCGGAAGCAAGCTGATCAACAATTCCCTGAGCAAGCTCAACGCCCTCAGCGAAAGTCTCATTCATCTTCCAGTTACCTGCGATCATACGATTACGCATCGAGAAGCGCCTCCACTCCTGGAAGTGCCTTACCCTCAACAAGCTCCATGGAAGCGCCGCCGCCAGTGGAAATCCAGCTCATCTTGTCAGCAAGGTGGAACTTGTTAACTGCTGCAACGGAATCGCCGCCGCCGATGATAGAGGTGCAATCAGCATCTGCAACAGCACGAGCAACAGCCTCGGTGCCCTTTGCAAACTGGTCAAACTCAAAGACGCCCATAGGACCATTCCAGAAGACGGTCTTTGCGCCCTTGATTGCCTCAGAGTAAAGCTCAACGGTCTTAGGACCAATGTCCATACCCATGCGATCTGCAGGAATCTGATCGGAAGGAACTACCTCACCAACAGCGTCTTCACCAAAGTGATCGGTAACAACGTTGTCAACAGGAAGCAGAATCTTAACGCCCTTCTCCTCTGCCTTCTTGAGCATCTCGCCTGCGCGCTCAATCCAATCTGGCTCCTGAAGAGAAGTACCAACGGTATAACCCTTTGCCAGGAAGAAGGTGTATGCCATACCGCCACCAATGATGAGGGTATCAGCGGAGTCGATAAGGTGATCAAGAACACCAATCTTAGAAGAAACCTTGGAGCCACCAACGATAGCTACAAGTGGGCGCTCTGGGTTAGAGAAGATAGAGGTAAGAGTGTCAACCTCTTTCTCAAGCAGGAAGCCAGCGTATGCAGGAAGGTAAGCTGCTGGTCCAACAACAGAGCCCTGTGCACGGTGAGCGGTACCAAAGGCGTCAAGAACAAAGATGTCGCCATAAGATGCAAGGGTCTTTGCAATCTCTGGATCGTTCTTCTTCTCACGCTTGTCAAAACGGACGTTCTCAAGAACAAGAACCTCGCCGTCCTTGAGTGCGTCTACAGCCTCACGGGCCTTCTCGCCATACGTGTCCTCAACAAACTTAACCTCACGGCCAAGAAGCTCAGCAAGCTTCTCTGCAGCTGGGCGTAGGGAAAGCTCTGGCTGGAAGCCGGTGCCATCTGGACGGCCAAGGTGGCTCATCAGGATGACCTTTGCATTGTGGTCGAGAAGATACTGGATGGTTGGAAGTGCAGCGCGAACGCGGGTGTCGTCAGTAACAACGCCGTCCTTCAGAGGCACGTTGAAGTCAACGCGCATAAGAACGCGCTTACCGTCAACATCTGCATCGCGGACAGTCTTCTTTGTAAAAGCCATGTCACTCCTTTAAATACGTTTCCAACAAAAGAAGGCGCGATCGCGGCAGATGCTGCGACCGCGCCTAAGGCGTCTATGTAACTAGAACTTAAGCAACGAACTTCTCGAAGTACTTGATGGTACGGACCATCTGAGAAGTGTAGGAGTTCTCGTTGTCGTACCAAGAGGTGACCTGAACAAGAGTGGTGCCATCGCCAAGGTCAGAGCACATGGTCTGAGTTGCGTCGAAGATGGAACCGTGGGTCTCGCCGACGATGTCGCGGGAAACAATGTCATCCTCGTTGTAACCAAAGGTCTCTGGAATGGTCTCTGCGTAAGCCTTCATTGCAGCGTTGACCTCGTCAACGGTGACCTTCTTGTCAACAACAGCATAGAGGTTGGTGAGGGAGCCAGTTGGCGTAGGAACGCGCTGAGCAGCACCAATAAGCTTGCCGTTGAGCTCAGGAAGAACAAGGCCGATAGCCTTAGCAGCACCAGTGGAGTTAGGAACGATGTTCTCTGCGCCAGCACGGGAACGACGGAAGTTACCCTTGCGCTGTGGGCCGTCGAGGATCATCTGATCACCAGTGTATGCGTGAATGGTGGTCATGATACCGGACTTGATAGTTGCGAAGTCGTTGAGACCCTTTGCCATAGGAGCAAGGCAGTTGGTGGTGCAGGAAGCTGCGGAGATGATGTTGTCATCTGCAGTGAGGGTCTCATGGTTAACGTTGAAGACAATGGTTGGGAGGTCATTGCCTGCAGGAGCAGAAATGACAACCTTCTTAGCACCAGCGTTGATGTGAGCCTGTGCCTTGTCCTTAGAAGTGTAGAAACCGGTGCACTCAAGAACAACGTCAACGTTGAGATCGCCCCAAGGCAGGTTGTTAGCGTCTGCCTCCTTGTAAATAACAATCTCGTGACCGTCAACGATGATGGAGTGGTCAGTTGCCTCTACCTTGTGATCGCGGGAATAGTTGCCCTGAGTAGAGTCATACTTCAGAAGATATGCAAGCATCTCTGGAGAAGTAAGGTCGTTGATTGCAACAATCTCGGAACCCTCGTGACCAAACATCTGCCTAAATGCAAGGCGACCAATGCGGCCAAAACCGTTAATAGCAACCTTTACTGCCATACGTAATGCTCCTTTCGGTGACCCAGAGCCATTCTCCGGATTCATTAACATTTAAACCGTACACCGAGTATTTTACCGCACTCGCCGATAACTTATGCATCTTTTTCTAAATCCTGAACGATTTTTTCTAAACGAAGCAATCGGTGATACATGGCGGACTTGGATACGGGTGGTACAAACGACTCCCCCAGCGCTGACAATGACAGCTCAGGGTTATCTTTTCGCGCAAGACAAAAATCTCTGACCGCTGGCGGCAGAGCTCTGAGTCCAACGAGTTTCTCGGCCTTTTCTATAAGCGCCAACTGATCTGCCGCTGCATTTGAAGAGCGCGTTTGATTTGCCATCTCTGCGTTGACAACTCGGTTGACGTTGTTGCGATAATGCTTTTGCACACGCGTAAACGCAATAGCGCGCGCCATGGTGGGCGCACCAATCTCTCGCAAAAACTTGATGATGTCGTCAGAGCTCTTAAGGTAGACAGCATAAATTTCTCTGGTACGCATGAGCGCATTGGTATGGCGGTTACGATGATTAAGCCGCGCCTTAACGCCAATGGATCCCATAAGTTTTACCAGCTCAGTAGCAAATCTTTCTCCCGAGACAGCAATCTCTAGGTGAAAATCTTTTAAGGGATCAGCCAAAAATCCGCCCGCCATAAACGCTCCGCGCAAAAAAGCTCGCTGCGCCTGCTTAGTGCGGATAACGCTCTTAGGAATGCCACTTACCAGGCCTTCTCCCGGTATATAAATGCCAAGAGCGGAAAGCGCTTCTGCAAGCGAATCCTGGTTAGAAATCTCAAGCAAATAGTTACGTTTCTTATGCATGATAGAGCGGCGGTACTCAACGGAAGTACCCAGATCAAACA
>CAUUFE010000080.1:0-3939 GCA_963544415.1 uncultured Atopobium sp. | reverse complement strand
GGACCAAACCATCCGTGCCCTTTTTTGCAATAGACAGCAATTACCATGCCATACGCAACCAAGGCGGCTCCAATAAAAGAAAGAAGCCCGGTAATTACTCCACCAACAACGCAAAGTACAAATCCTTGCTTGTATGTTGGAGCCTCAAACGGACGCGGTTTGCCTCCGTTTTGGTTGCTTGGACCGGCAACATTCTGCGAGCTACTCTCTGGGCGAGAATACCCTTCAGGTGCCTGAGGAATATTTGAATCCGGTCTATCCATTGCTAACCAACTCTACCTGAAGAACAGATAGGTTATCCGCGACTACGGCCACCGCGGCTGGAAACCACAGGGACAGTGTAGGGCAGAAGTGCCATCTCGCGTGCGCGCTTGATAGCAAGTGCAATGTCGTGCTGGTGCTGCGTGCAGGTGCCAGTGACGCGACGAGGCTTAATCTTGCCACGGTCGGTCATGTACTTACGAAGAAGCTGAGTATCTTTGTAATCGATGAACTCAGTCTCCTCCTTGCAGAACTGGCAATACTTGCGACGCGGCTGGCGCTGGAAATCTTGTTTCTGCTGAGCCATGTCTTTTACCTTTCAGATGACAGTAACGTCTGTGTTGCTGTCTGACGTTTAAAACGGAATATCAGCATCGTAGAACTCCTCGTCTGGCGGAGCCGGAACGGGAGCGGGTGCCTGTGGAGTTGGAGCTGCATAAGATGGTGCACCCTGTGACATAGGAGCTCCACCCTGCTGATTCCTAGAAAGGAACTCGACCTCATCGACAACAACCTCAAGCTTGCTGCGACGCTGTCCTTCCTTCGTCTCCCAGGAGCTGAAACGAAGCTTGCCTTCAATAGCAACCTTCGAACCCTTGGAGAGGAAGCGGGAAAGTGCTTCAGCACGCTGGCCAAATACTACGCAGTCTACGAAGTTAGGAACATCTTCCCACTCACCAGTCTGCTGATTCCTGCGACGATCGTTAACCGCAACGCCGAAGGATAGAATCTGGGTACCGCCTGCTGTGGAGCGAAGCTCCGGGTCACGGGTCAGGTTGCCCGAAATGTTAACCCTGTTAATACTCATAAATCTCACTACCTCTCATCGTGGAATAATTCCACTTTTCCATTACAAGGACTTAGTCCTTATCGACTCGACGCACGATCATGTGACGCTTAACAGCATCATTGATTCGCAGGACTCGATCGAGCTCTGCAATCTGCGTTGGATCTGCATGGAAATTGATGAGGGTATAGTCACCCTCGGTAAGATCGTCGATCTCAAAAGCAAGCTTACGCTTACCCCAGTCCTCGACGCTGTCGACTACTCCGCCGTCAGTGGTGATAGCAACGTCAATACGCTTCATTACACCAGCGCGGACTTCCTCGGTGGAAGCTGGGTCAACAAAAAACAGCAGTTCATAGGCCTTCATATTGTCACCTCCTCTGGGCTAATGGCTTCGGGAAGTGAAGGTGCACCCGAAGCAGGAAAGTTCGACCAAGCATCATACCACATAAATGCTTAAATACGAAACTAGCCCACAAACTTTCTCACATGCAGTCCACATATCTAGCTTAAATTGGCAATTTGTCACCAAATTGTCTTTAATCTTGCAAAGATTTGACGCGAATCTTTCTAAGGTATGGTCAAACGCATAACTCAAATAACATGGGATTAAATAAGAAAAACGGCCATCACACAATCTGCATGATGGCCGTTTTGTTTATATGTACTCTACATTACTAAGCTGCAGGTCCCTCAGGATTCTGAGCTGGTGCATCTGCTGGAGCAGCTGGTGCCTCAGGAGCCTCTGGAGTTGTTGGGATAATTGGCTCAACAACAACAGTTGAAGCAGGTGCAGGCTCTGGAGCTGCAGGAGCAACGGGTGCCTCAGGAGCTACAGGTGCTGCTGGTGCAGCTGGAGCGACAGGCGCTGCTGGAGCAGCTGGTGCTGCAGGAGCAACTGGAGCCGCGGGTGCAACTGGAGCTGCTGGAGCAACTGGAGCTGCTGGAGCAACGGGAGCTGCGGGTGCTGCTGGGGCTGCAACAGGCTCAGCTGGAGCAGCAACTGGGGCTGCAGGTGCAACTGGAGCTGGAGCAGCAACTGGGGCAGCAGGAGCTGCTGGAGCTGCGGGAGCAGTAGCTGCTGGTGCAGGTGCTGCGACAGGAACAGCAACAGGTGCTACTGCAGGAGCAGCGGTAGCTGCTGGCGCGGTTGGAGCAACTGGTGCAGGAGCGGCATAGGTAGCAGCTGCGCCATCACGTGGATCGTTAATAAATGGTGGCAGTGGATCGTTGCTCTGTCCCCATGCAGGAACGTTGAACTGACGCATCCAAAGGGCAATTGCGTTCTGCATAAGAAGCATAACGATAAGACCGACAACGTGGCCGATATAGCCAATAACCAGGAAGATTGGTCCCATCTGAATAAAGCCGCGTGCAAGCAGAGCAAGCATGACAAGACCAAGCTGGTTCTGGTTAGAAATATTCTGAGTTCTTGCAATGGCCATAGCCTGAGCACCAATGTTAACGATCATGCTGATTGCAGCACTACCGCCGATGATACCCATAATAATTGAGGTAACAATACCAAGTACAATGCCCATACCAAAGATACGGAACAGACCGCCCATGTCATGCTTGATCATCTCGAAGATGTTCTTAAAAGCAAAACCAGCGGAGATGCGGCCATAAACTGATGCACGAACCTGAACAACATTAATGAACAGTGGATACACAAATGCTGCAACAATGAAGACTGGAATAAGAATCAGATTGATGACTGGAATAAAAGTAAGAATTCCAGTAGCAATGCTGTATGCCAGACCAAACGCAAGTGCAATGACAACTGCCTTGAAGCCGGTAACAATATAGGTACCAAACTTAAGATCTTTTTGCTTTGGACCAGCGTTGATACCCCATGCAGTTACGCGTGCAGTCTCAAGTGCATAGCCAACAAGTGCAAGAATTCCGACAACTGGAATAAGACCAAACAGAGCCATAATAAGGACAGGCTTCCACCAACCCTTTTCCAGAGTCAGAAGTGCCCAGGAACGTGCAAAGTAGCGATCGCGCCTGTAGCCATTCAACTCATCTGCTGAAACAGCCATTTAACTCTCCCCTCGTGTCAAAAAAGATGACATCGAATTACTAAGCCTAAACATTCTATATAAAATCGAAAAATAAATATATCTTTATTGGTAACAATTAATCAAATGAAAATGTCAAATGGCGGAGGAGGAGGGATTCGAACCCTCGTACCCCTAGAAGGGGTAAACGGTTTTCGAGACCGCCGCATTCAACCACTCTGCCACCCCTCCGAAGGGTGAAACGGCGCCCGTAGGCGCCGTGAAAATTCTGGCGGAGAGTCAGGGATTTGAACCCTGGAGACGCTTTAGACGCCTACACGATTTCCAATCGTGCTCCTTCGGCCACTCGGACAACTCTCCATATAAAACCGCACGGGACAGTATAGCGGATTTCTCACCAATATAGAACGAGAAGTTCTGTGTATTTTTAATACTTGTGTAGTATTGTCATACTCATAAAAAGTAAAACACCAGTAGGAGGTATGGATGCCACCGTTTTTCTCGCCATATGGCACAGATGCAATTTCTGTGGGCATCCCTTACTGGCTAGACCTTCTAACGGTAATTATTGGTGCAATCTCGGGAATCTTGGTTGCAAGAGATCGTCACTTAGACCTTGTGGGCTTTGTGGGTCTTGGTCTTTTGGGTGGTCTGGGTGGCGGGCTTATCAGGGACGTCATGATGCAAGAGGGCGGCGTTTACATGCTTAACTCGCCCTACGCCATTCCAGCAGCCGTTTTTACCGCTGTCTTGCTCTTTATGTTCCCCGAACCGCTTGATAGATTCCCACGCATGCTCGAGTGGACCGACATTATTTCCGTTGGCCTCTTTGCTGTTGTTGGTACCGATAAAGCCCTGGTATATCAC
>CAUUFE010000079.1:0-3943 GCA_963544415.1 uncultured Atopobium sp. | reverse complement strand
TATGCACTTGACGTTTTCTTCTCGCCAGACTTTAATCTTGATACTGCAAAAGAGCTTACGCAAAATCTGAACTTTGATGGTCAGACGCTTGCAGATGAAGGTTCGACAGAATAGGTTTTTGTGGCAACGTACGTTTTTTCTGATATTCACGGTCATGTGGAGCCGCTTAGGCGTGCTCTAGAGCGTATTAATCCAACTGAGTCAGACGTGTTCTATTGTCTTGGTGACATGATTGATCGTGGTCCTAGCTCGCTTTCCACTATTAAGACAATTCGCGAGCTTCCTAACTGTACTGTTTTAATGGGCAATCATGAGCAACTTGCCCTGCAAGCGTTGGACCCAGAAGCCGATATTGAAGCTCAGTTTATGTGGCAGATTAACGGGGGAGACGCAACGCTTGCTGAGCTCAAGACGCTTTCTGAAGAAGAATATAGTGAGCTGATTGACTGGTTGCAGGCGCTTCCTTTGTACGCCACCGTTGAGGTACAAGGTAGAGATTTTGTTCTGGTACATGCGGGCATAAGGTCTAACGGCGTTCCCTTGCCAACTGCCTGGGATAAGACTTCTTTGGAACAGTACTTAAGCAAGCAGTCTGAAAACGATCTTTTGTGGATTCGTGAAGAGTTCTGGCAATATCCAACGGATTTCCGCACGTCAGAAGTAGCGTATCCCGTTGTAATTTGTGGCCATACACCCACTCCTTTGTTAGCAAGTTTTGGTGCAAAAAACTTGAATCGCAGCGCCACTACTCCTGATGGACTTGCGCAATGGGTCCAGTCAGATGGCGATAAGTGGGGAATTGACACGGGCACTACAGGTGGAGCCGGCTATGGCCAAGTAACTGTGCTGCGCCTTGATGATTTGCAGGAGTTTGTTGAGCCGCTGCAAGAAGGCGAGTAGCTGTGGCTGCGAAGACGCCACAGCCTGCCGGCAATGCTGACAAAACCGCGCTTACGCATGTAGAAAACACGCTTGACCCCATTATCTTCCCTGATTCTCGTGTATTGCTTTTGGGATCAATGCCTAGTCCCAAGTCCCGAGAAATTGGCTTTTACTTTGGCAATCCTCAGAATAGATTCTGGCGCGTAGTTGCCACGTTATATGGCGAGAAACCCCTCAAGTCCATACCTGAAAAGATCGATTTCTGTAAAAGACATCATCTTGCTCTCTGTGATGTGCTTAAGGCTTGTGATATTAAGGGCGCAAGCGACGCTTCTATTGCAAATCCGATTCCGCATAACATTGGCGCTCTTATTCAAGATTCATCAATCTGTGCCATTTTTACGCTAGGCGGCACCGCAACAAAATTTTATAAGCGCTACACCGAGCAACAAACTGGTATTTCCTCACGTCAACTGCCCTCTACAAGTCCTGCTAATGCACGTATGTCAGTTGATGATTTAGTGGAAGAATTTTCCATTATCAAAAAATTTACAAATTGTGAGTTGACAATATCCTAGTTGCAGCTAGGATTATACGCATGCGAATTATGGCTACGACATACACTGCACTTTGTGCATGCACCGCGATGTGTCTGGTGCCCGGGTCACATACGACCAGGGTGTAATTGTCGCTGAGCAAAATTTTCCTGGTATAGACTCGGGCGTAAAGCTATTTTGTAACTCTTGTGTGAGTATTCACACATCCCGAGAGGATTTATTCGCATGGACTGGAGCTTCATAGGGGAACACCTCCCACTGTATGCAGAAGCTGCAAAAATAACGCTTACCATCTCTTTCTTTGGAGTTATCTTCTCGCTTATCGTTGGTTTGATAAGTGCTCAGATTTCGCTGTCAAAAATTCCTGTTTTGAGTCAGCTCAATGCTCTCTATGTTGAGCTTTCTAGAGGAACACCCCTGCTTATCCAGTTGTTTCTTATCTACTTTGGCCTGACTAAAGTTGGTCTCAAAATGGATGCAGAGGTAGCTGCTGTTGTGGGTCTAACGTTTCTTGGCGGTTCCTATATGGCAGAGGTGTTTCGCGCGGGCTTTGAATCAGTTGCAGCTATTCAGTTTGAGTCTGCACAGGTTCTGGGTCTCTCTAAGATTCAAGCTCTCCAGCACGTTATTCTTCCACAGGCACTTTCTGTAGCAATTCCAGGCCTTGTTGCTAACATCATTTTCTTAATCAAGGAATCTTCCGTTGTTTCCGGCATTGCTCTTGCAGATTTGATGTACGTAACCAAGGACATTATTGGCATGCAATACGACACTACAGAAGCCCTCTTTATGCTGGTAATTGCCTATGTGATTATCCTTGTTCCTATTTCTTTGCTTGGCAGCTGGCTGGAGAGGAGGCTTGACTATGCCCGTCGATAACATTTTGCTGCAGGAAGGAGTGATAACGCGCCTTCTTGGAGGTCTTGCAACAACGGTGCACATTGGCCTTATCTCTGTGGCACTTTCCATTCCTCTTGGTATTCTCGTTGGACTTTTTATGATATCCAACAACAAGGTGGTTCGTGCAATTCTTCGCGTTTACCTTGAGGTTGTTCGTGTTATGCCTCAGCTGGTGCTGCTCTTTGTGGTGTTCTTTGGTACTTCTGAATGGTTTGATGTTAATTTTGATGGCGTTGAAGCTTCAATTGTAGTTTTTACCTTCTGGGGAGCCGCCGAGCTTGGAGACCTGGTACGAGGAGCGTTGGAGTCAATTCCAGCATCTCAGTATGACGGTGCATTTGTGCTTGGCCTTTCTCGCCAGCAGACGTTTTTTAAGGTCATCCTTCCTCAGGCTTTCAAGCGTCTTTTGCCTCCAGCTATCAACCTGATTACACGCATGATTAAGACAACGTCACTTTGTAATTTGATTGGCGTGGTTGAGCTGCTCAGAGTTGGTAGTCAGATCACCGATTTTTATCGCTTCAAGTTCCCAACCGACGGAGCACTTTGGATTTACGGAGCTATTTTCTTCCTGTATTTTGCTGCCTGCTTCCCACTTTCGTATCTTTCACGCAGGCTTGAGAGGAGCGCCTCACATGAGTAACACCGTTTTAGCAGTTAAGGACCTCACTAAGGTATATCCCTCAAGCCAGAAACCCGTGCTTGATAAGATTTCGCTCTCCATCAATAAAGGCGAGGTAGTTGTGGTGTTGGGACCTTCCGGTTGCGGTAAGTCTACGCTGCTTCGCGCCATTGTTGGCTTGGAAGATATCCAAGGGGGAGAAGTGCTTCTCCACGATCAGGTTATTTCTGGTCAGAAGAGGGAAAGCGCCGCAGCAGGCATTGGTATGGTTTTTCAGAGCTATGATTTATTCCCAAACATGACGGTTTTGAAAAACGTAACCCTGGCTCCTCTGGTAGTGCAGAAGCGCTCAGAGGATGATGTTTTGGCACAGGCAGAAGAACTGCTTCGTCGTGTGGGACTGTGGGAGAAGAAGGACTCCTATCCATCAGCACTTTCTGGCGGCCAAAAGCAGCGCGTGGCAATTGTTCGTGCTCTTATGACTAACCCTGAAGTTCTTTTGCTGGACGAGATTACTGCAGCTCTTGACCCCGAGATGGTTCACGAGGTTTTGCAGGTAGTTATGGAGCTAGCAGAGCAGGGAATGACCATGCTGGTGGTAACTCACGAGATGCGCTTTGCTCAAGCAGTTGCTGATCGAGTCATCTTGATTGATCAGGGACACATCGTAGAAGAGTCGTCCGATGCACAAGAGTTTTTCTCGGCACCTAAAACAGAGAGGGCGCAAGAGTTTTTGCGCACCTTTGAGTTTGAACGTGTGCATAAGTAAACAACGTGTTTTTGCACGTAGATGATGTAGTAATTGATACAACTTGTTAGGATTTGAAATGAACTTCTTTGAAAATACTTCCACTTCTCTTTCTCGCCGTGCTTTCCTTGGTGCAAGCGCACTTTCTGCTGCAGCTCTTTTGGCTGCTTGCAAGAAAAAGGATTCCGACGGAGCTCAGGGTGGATCTTCTGATACAGACTCAAAGTTTAGAAC
>CAUUFE010000078.1:0-3948 GCA_963544415.1 uncultured Atopobium sp. | reverse complement strand
AAACAAGTGTGATAGATGTCACTATAGAAGTTAAAAATGATAGAGAAGAGACTGACCCCATAGGAGGAATAGATTTTCTCGGCACGATTTTAATTCCACAAGCTAACAACACCTATTACATTTGCGATTTAGGAAATGAAAATTCCCTTTGGCCGCTTGTCCAGCCAAATATAACCACTTCGCGAATTGCCATCAAACCGCACACTTCATATGTTTTTCATGTGCCTTATGTAGTAAATCTCATAGGAGAGGAAATCTATAGAAATCCAATTACTGACACAACGTTTGATTTACTTGTTTCTCGTTTGCCTGTAGAAAAACGAATTCGAGTGTCTTTGTAGCAACTCTTACCATTCCCGCTACAAATGAATGGATTGTTAGCCGCCTCTCAAGTTGCGCTAAAATAATACCTTACGTTTTTGAAGCGCACAGGGAGGCATCATGGGTCTTAAGTATGAAACCGCACGATATGAGGCATCATATGGAGCAATTTCACAACTTCCTTCTCCAGAGACCCCAGAGGTGGCTTTTGTGGGCCGCTCAAACGTGGGTAAGTCTTCCCTCTTAAATAAACTTATTGGCAGAAAACAGCTCGCACGAGTTTCAAGCGTCCCAGGTAAAACTGCAAATATCAACTTCTTTGACGTTGATGGCGTCAAATTTGTAGACTTGCCTGGATACGGATTTGCACGAGTTTCTCGCCAAGAAAAACAGCGCTGGGCAGACCTCATAGGCGGCTACTTTGAGCAAGAGCGCAGCTTTAACCTGGTCATTAGCCTTGTTGACATCAGGCACGAAGCTCAAAAGCTTGACCTGCAGATGATCAACTTTCTCCAAGAGGCTGAGTTGCCCTTTGTAGTTGCGTTTACCAAGGCAGACAAGATTGCGCGCGGCAAGCAAAATCAAGCTGCGGCCGCCCTGCGCAAGGCATTCCACATTACCCCTGAACAGACCATCATTACCTCGTCCGAGACCGGTCTGGGCATTGACGAGTTGCGTCGCCGCATCGAAGACGCAACCATCTAGGAGCATCATGGATCCAATCCACCAGCAAGAACAAGAGCACCTCTCCCACGTTTATCAAAAGCTCGTTGAGATTCGTGAGGATTTGGACACAACGCTCAACACCACGCAAAAAGATGCAGCTAGAGACCTTCGTCAGATGAGTGAAGAAATCCGCCCGGACTTTGGCGGAGCGGACGAAACCATCGAGACCCTTGCGGCCATTGAGACGCTCAACAGCGTTATTGATACGTACAACCAGTACCACGATTTCACTGTCGAGAAACTCGGTCGAGTCGAAATTCTTTTAAGGCAGCCTTACTTTGCCAAGGTCACGCTCAAGATGCGACCTGGACGTCCTTCTCGCGATGTATACATTGGTGCGGCGGGCATTACGGACAAAGACCGTACGCCGCTCATTGTTGACTGGCGCAGTCCCGTTGCCGAGACGTATTACAATCAAGAGATGGGTACCACGTCGTACCAGGTAGATGGCAAGAAAAGAACGGTTGAGCTGGAACTTCGCCGACAGTTTGACATCACGCGCGACAAGCTGAACCTCTACTTTGACACAACGGTTGCCATTGAAGACTCTCTGCTGCTTGCCGCTCTGAAACGTCAGCACACCGAGAAGCTGCAGGCCATCACCGCAACTATCCAGCGCGAACAAAACGTTGTGGTTAGGCACGAAGACGTGCCAGTTCTGCTGGTCAACGGCATCGCAGGCTCGGGTAAAACGTCCGTTTTGCTGCAGCGCATTGCGTATCTTCTGTACCAGCAGCGCACCACACTTACCGCAGATCAGGTGTACCTGTTTACCCCTAACGAGATGTTTGGTCGCTACATCAACACCGTTTTGCCTAGCATGGGCGAGCACAATCCGCAGGTATTTACCTGGGATTCTTTCCTCAAGGCTTTGGGTCTGGCTGACCACGCATCGGGCGCCCACAACAACCCCGAGTCCCTGAAGAAACTTGAGGAGCAACTTGCCACACTTGAGCTCTACGAGGATGACTTCAAGGCCATTTCTGTTGAGGGTACTACGCTCATTAAGCCAGCTCAGGTGGCTAGTTCTGTGGCAAAATTCTCGCAATTCCCTGTGGGTCCGCGCCTCATTGCGCTTGCCAAAGACGAGCTCCATACCCGCCTGGAGCGCAGACTTGGCCAGATGGCTCACAATGACGAAATCCAAGAAGAGATGCTCTCCCTTGACGTTGAGCAGCAGCTTGAGGTCTTTGGTCGCACCATCAGCCCTTCCGACGAGGAAGAAGTTCTGGCGCGCACCCGCGAGTTTCTCAACTGGCGCTTTGCCTCTGCGCACGAGGTCATTGAGTCCGCTTCTTGGCTTCGCATCGACCGCATTGGCATGCGTATGCTCAACACCTCTGCGCTGAGCGGTGCCGAATGCGTTTACCTGCGACTTCTTATCACGGGAGCTGGCGAGAAAAACGTCAAGTTTGTCATGATTGACGAGGTCCAGGACTATACCGAGACGCAGCTTATGGTACTTGGAAAGTACTTCTCGCGCGCGCACTTCCTGCTTCTGGGTGACTCCAACCAGGCAATTTGGGAAGATACCGCAACGTTTGAGGAGATTGAGAAGATCTTCACCGCAACACATGGCGAGAGCGCAGTTTCTACCTGCAAGCTTTTGACTAGCTACCGATCATCTCCCGAAATTACCGCGCTGTTTACCTCGCTTTTGAGCGAAGAAGAGCGTGGCCAAACAAGCTCTGTTCAGCGCGGCGGCAAAAAGCCTGAGTTCTTTGAGGTGGTCGCTGACAATAAAGATACTGAGCGCGCCGAGTACCTGAAAACTATGAAATCCCTTGTTGAGCAGGCGCAAGCTTTTGACGGGCTGACCGCCATTGTGTGCACCGAGAAGTCTCGTGTTCGCTGGCTGGCCAAGCAACTGGAGGGGTTATTTGCGGCGGACGGCGGTGCAGTCGCGGGAGACGGTGCAGCTGGCGGCGCGACCGATGGCGTTGCGGGCAACGGTGCAGCTGCGGGCGTCAGTGCAGCCACGGGCGTCAAAGTGCTCACCAGCCACGATTCCCTCCCCGCGAAGGGCGTTGTTCTTCTCGACCTTGCGCTGGCAAAAGGCCTTGAGTTTGATCAGGTTATCGTTGCCGATGCACAAGAGGAAGTGTATAAGGCAGACGGAATTTCTCGCCGTAGGCTCTATACCGCGCTGTCGCGCGCGATGCATCATGTGATTGTGGTCTCTCAGGGAAAGATGACTCCGCTGCTCAGCAAATTGCTTTAAAAAAAGCAATTTCTACCTGCGATTTTTTTGAAATTTACTGATTGAAGACGGCTGATTCGGGTAAATGCTAGTCATCGATAACATTTACCGTTGGAGGTTAGTATGTCCGAAGAATTGATTCCTGGTGTCATGAAGAACATCGACGCAAAGACTGTAGTAACCCTTAAAGAGCAGGTTGCATGCCTTCCTGGCCAGGTCATCAGCAAGACCCTTGCGCAAAACGATGCCGTCAGCGTCACCCTTTTTGGTTTTGGTGCGGGCGAAGAGATTGCAAGCCATCGCGCGGGCGGCGACGCATTTGTCACCATTCTTGAGGGACGCGCAAACATCACCATCGATGACGATGTCTACAACCTTGAAGCCGGTCAGTCCATTGTGATGCCACTTGGCCACCCACATGCACTTCAGGCTCCAGAAGAGTTCAAGATGCTGCTGGTTGTTGTGTATCCGCAGAAATAATTTATATATTTACCTAACAATTCCGCAGGTATTTTCTATTTGGCCAGGTGGACAGTGCGTCTGCCTGGCCAAATACTATCTCTTTCGAGCCTAATACTATGTGTAATTACAATACACACCTCATAACAGAATGGGTATACTAGTTATGTCTGTGCAATCAGCAAATTGTTAAACCTAAAGAAAGGTGAGCTATGAGCCAGATTTTTGATGTTCACGCACGT
>CAUUFE010000077.1:0-3994 GCA_963544415.1 uncultured Atopobium sp. | reverse complement strand
GACGCGCTCCAAAGTCCGCCTAAAAAGTGCAAAGAATCTGTGTTTGGGACACAGATTCTTTGATGAAATCAGGCAAATCTACCGAATCTTTAACGTTTCCAGGCAAAATCCACCGATTCTTTGCAGAAATCAGGCACGGATCAAATCAGGCGCGGATCAAATCAGGCGCGGAGCAAATCAGGCGCGGATCAAATCAGGCTCGGAGTAAAAATTGAGCGCCCCTAGCTTATACAACTCCCAGGTAAGAGGATGCATAGTTGAGTGCGTTGACCAGCGCATATATGCCGCCAATGACCAGGTAAGGCCATAAGTGGGCCTTAGTGATTGCAATAAACTCGCGGATGAAAGCTGTAGGCCAGTACCAACTTCGAGTATGTGACCCCACGCCATCGGCCTTAATACCAAGATTATGAGCGTATTCGGCGCAACGAAAAACATGGAAATCGCTGGTAACAACTACGGTAGTGAAGTTGGCACCTGTGGTAGAAGCTAAGGAAGAACCGCGGGACGCGCTTGCGTCAGCACTGGCAGTGTTGGTAGCCGCTGCGCGATCATCGTTGATAACAGCTATCGAGTATTTAAGATTTTCCCAGGTAGTAGTTGACTTATCTTCCATGAGGATTACATTGGATGGAACGCCCTTTTCTAGAAGATAGTCGCGCATGGCCTGAGCCTCGGAGACAACTTCATCAGCACCTTGACCTCCAGAAACAATAATTTTTCCGTGTTGATGCTGCTTGTTCCAGAGCTCCAACGCTTTATCAATACGTCCTGCTAGAAGCGGTGATGGACGTGTTCCATCAAGACCTGCTCCGTGAATAATAATGTAGTCATAAGAGCGTTTACGAGGAAGCATGCGATAAATCCACGAATAAAATAAGAGTGAAACAAAGGTAAATGAGAACCATAAACCTTCCAATAAAAATAATTCTAAAAGAAGGGCAAAAATATGCTGTGTTTCTGGATCAAATAAATTGGCCAATGAGCCAGCAAGAAGAAACAATATAAGAAAACACGCCATAAGGAATGGCAGTAAAGAGGTTAAAGATAGGCCATTCTTTTTAATAACTATAACTGTGTTAACGAGTAAAAAGATAATGGTAATAAGTGGTGTAAGTAACAAAATAATGAGTATGGAAATTGCAAGAATTTTATTGTTTAGCCACATGATGAGAATTATAGATGACCAGGCAACAGATGCAAAAAGATATAAAGCATTACGAAATTGTCTAGGCTCTTTAATAAATGAAACAACAAAAAGAACCCCAGGGATGATTGATGGGGAAAGAAGAAAACCGAGTGCCAAGATATATTGCCAGTCTAGATGAGCGCCAATTTCATTAAAAAAAGCATCAAGTGACATCCAACATTCCTTACTAAAGAGCAAATGATGACTAAGACTAAGATAAGATACTTATCAAAAGTATAGTTAATTTATCCCTACAACACGTTTATGGACAGTTGTCTTTTTGATTCGGTGAGTGGTGACCGCTCGCCGATAAGCGTTAGTTTTGTTCGGTAGTCGGTTTGTTAAACGGTATGTTAGCGTTCACATTGTCTACGTGCACAAATATCGGATATTTGTAAACTGCATTTCTTGCCAGGCCAAAATTCATGAAAACCTGCTCAACCTTTCACGGGTTCATTATAGATTTACATAAAAAAGTACTTGAAAATGTATCTCGCGAATGTTCGTCGTTTTGTTGTGGAGAGGATCCGCCGTTTTAGTGGGTGAGGATCTATTGTGGCTGCAACAAAGTAGCGAGCTCTCGCAAGCTGTTTATTAGCCTCGTCAGTGTCACGCACATAGCGTGCTCCTCCACGAGGTAGGCTCGTGTTTCTTTGCAAGAAACACAGATTTTAGGAGGGTTTTATGAAGGGTTATGCAATGCTCAAGATCGGCGAGTCCGGCTGGATTGAGAAGGAGACACCAAAGTGTGGTCCTCTGGACGCAATCTGCAAGCCACTTGCGGTCGCAATTTGTACTTCTGATATTCACACTCTGTGGGAGGGCGCAATCGGCGACCGTCACAACATGATCCTTGGTCATGAGTGCTCCGCAGAGGTCGTTGAGGTTGGCGAGCTTGTCAAGGACTTCAAGCCTGGCGACCGCGTCCTGGTTCCTGCAATTACTCCAGATTGGAACTCCCTTGAGGCTCAGGCCGGCTACTCCATGCACTCCGGTGGCATGCTTGCTGGCTGGAAGTTCTCCAACTTCAAGGACGGCGTCTTCTCTGAGTACTTCCACGTCAACGATGCTGACGGCAACCTTGCTCATATGCCAGAGGGCATGGATCCAGCAGACGCCTGCATCCTTTCCGACATGGTTCCAACCGGCTTCCACGCAGTTGAGCTCGCTGGCGTTGAGTTCGGCGACACTGTCCTGGTCATCGGCATTGGACCTGTCGGCCTCATGTCCGTTGCTGGTGCTGCACTCCACGGTGCTTCTCGCATTATTGCTGTTGGCACCCGTCCAGTTTGCGTTGAGGCAGCTAAGGGCTATGGCGCAACCGATTTCATCTCCTACAAGGACGGCCCAATCTGGGAGCAGGTCATGGAGCTCACCGGCGGCAAGGGCGTCGACCGCGTCTGCGTTGACGGCGGCGGCTGCGAGACCTTCGAGGACGCTGTCAAGGCACTCAAGCCTGGCGGAAAGATTGGTAACGTCAACTACCTCGGCTCCGGCGACTACGTCAACATTCCTCGCGTCGAGTGGGGCGTTGGTATGGGCCACAAGGACATCCGTGGCGGCCTTATGCCTGGCGGCCGTCTGCGCATGGAGAAGCTCTCCAGTCTGGTCACTTCTGGTCGTCTGGATCTTCACCCAGAGGTTACCCACCTCTACCACGGCTGGGATCACCTCGAGGAGGCTCTCTTCACCATGCGTGATAAGCCATCCGACCTCATCAAGCCAGTTGTTGTTATCGACTAGGTAACCAATCAGGTAGCGTGATTTAGTACGTTTAAGCTGGCGAGAAGTTCGTTTTTCTCGCCAGCTTTTTGCGCTGGTGAGCGCCAACGGAGTTTAGGAAGCGGTTGTATTCATGAAAATCCTTGTTGTATCAGGCTTTCTTGGAGCTGGTAAAACCACCTTCATTCAGGAGCTCGTGCGCCGGACTGGGCGTGATTTTGCTATCTACGAGAATGAATATGGCCAGGCAGACATCGATGCGCGTCGCCTGAGGCAGGACTCCGACCTCAAGGTTTGGGAGTCCACCGAGAACTGCATTTGCTGCTCGGGTAAGCAGGATTTTGCGACGTCGGTGCTGACCATTTCAAACACTATCGATCCCGAGTATTTAATTGTTGAACCAACTGGCGTGGCTAAGCTGCAGAGCATTCTTGATAACGTGAATCAGGTGGCCTGGGAACGCATTAGTTTACTGGCGCCGGTTACCGTGGTCGATGCCGTTTCGTGGCAGAATCAGCGCACCGATTTTCCAGAGATTTTTGACAATCAGCTGAGCGCCGCCGCGAGCGTGGTGGTTTCAAAGCTTGCTCCAGGTAGCGAGGATGCTGCCGAGCCCATTAAGCAGCTTGCGGCAGAGATGAATCCGCAGGCAGAGGTTATCGCCGAGTCCTCGTATGCTGATATTCCCGACGAGTGGTGGAATGCCCTGCTGACTCGTGCGCTCGACGGTTCTGTTCTTAAAGATCCAGCGAGCGAGAAGGACGAGGGGCCTGACCTGGAGACTATGGCTCTGACTCACGCTGAGCTTCCGAGTCCAACGCATTTGATTTGGCTTTTGGATGCGGCTTCGGCTGGCGTGTTTGGAAAGCTTGCGCGCGCAAAGGGAACGTTGCCGTGCGGCAATCAGTGGGTCAAGTTTGACCTGGTAGAACGCGCGTGGGCCATTACGGGTGACGAACCTCAGGAAGAGTCTAGGTGCGTGTTTATCGGCCGTGACCTGCTGCGTCACGGACTTCGCGAGGTGTTTGTGCCGGCGTTCTGGCACGAGCAGTCGGACTTGGCTGACGAGCACGATCACTCGCA
>CAUUFE010000076.1:0-3995 GCA_963544415.1 uncultured Atopobium sp. | reverse complement strand
TTCGTAATTGAGCTGGGGTTTGTTCGGTTTTCTCGCTATATAAATTCTTTTACGAAGTGGCTATGATATACATACGTCACGCTGGCTTGTCGTGTACTTGTACCTGCTGCTTCAGGAGAAACGAGAGATACCATGCTGGATATTCGTCGCGTTTTGGCAAGTGCGCCCAAAAAGCATACGGAGGAGACACTGAATTCTCTGACGACTGTTTGGGGAGAGGCGCTTGATTCGTCGAACGTGTTGCCTGAGTATCCGCGTCCTCGTTTGCAGCGTGACAATTACGTGATGTTAAACGGCGTGTGGGATTATGCGATTGTGCCGGTAGATGGCGGGATTGGTGTAGAGACCCTCGTGCAACAGACGATTCCTTCCCGTTGGGATGGACAGATTGTGGTGCCGTTCTCGCCAGAAGCTCCGCTCTCTGGTGTTGGTCGTACGGTGCAGCCGAGCGAATTTTTGTGGTATAAGCGCAAAATTGAACTACCTAAACTGGCTGATGACCAGCGACTTATTCTACATTTTGAAGCGGTTGACTGGATGTGCGCGTGCTTTGTGAATGGCAAGCTTGCTGGTACGCATACTGGCGGTTACCTGCCATTTTCCTTTGATGTGACGGATTTACTTGGCTCGCCTGAGGCGGGAGAGGCAACGGACGCGGATCTTGTTACGGCGTCAGGTGTGGCTGAGCGTGCCGCCACGGCTGAGCTTGCGCTTTGTGTTTGGGATCCGAGCGATACCGGCTCCCAGCTGCGTGGAAAGCAGCGACTTTCGCGTGGTGACATTTGGTATACCGCTCAGAGTGGCATTTGGCAAAGCGTGTGGTATGAGATTGTTTCTGCGGTTCATCTTGAGTCGCTAACGCTGAAGGGTGATATGTTTGGCGCGCTTGAGGTTAGAGCGAGCGCACAGGTAAGTAGGTCAGCAAAAACGCAGGCTGGTGCGCAGACAGGTGCGCAGACAGATGCACTAGAGCTGAGGTTATCGCTCAAAGACGAGCTTGGACAAGACGTTCTTCTCGTCACACTGCCAGTAAACGAAGCCGAGGAGACATCCGCTGAGCTGCGCGTGAATGACCCGCTGCTTTGGTCGCCGGAGAGTCCACACCTATATGACGTGGAGGCTACGCTGCGACAAAATGGCGTGGTCGTTGATACAGTTCGCAGTTATTGCGCGTTTCGTACTGTCGAGGTAAAGCCTGATGAGAATGGTGTACCAAGGGTTCACTTGAACGGCTCGCCATATTTTGTGCGTGGTGTGCTTGATCAGGGCTATTGGCCTGATGGATTGATGACCGCGCCGTCCGATGATGCGCTGGTATATGACATAGAGGCTATGAAATCGGCCGGTTTTAATACGTTGCGTAAACATATCAAGATTGAAAGCGAGCGCTGGTACTACCATTGCGATCGACTCGGCATGCTGGTTTGGCAGGATTGTGTTTCGGGAGGTAGCTCGTATAGTCCCTGGCACACAAGCCAAAAGCCAACGCTGTTCAGTTTTACTTGGAGCCGATTTGATGACACAACCCCAAGCCATCACAAGGCTTTATCCGCAGGTGACAAGGCATATCAGAATGAGTGGATAGAAACCTGTCAGGGAATGGTTAAGCTTCTGGATGGACACCCATCAATTGGTATTTGGACGCTCTTCAACGAGGGTTGGGGACAGTTTGATGCGCGCGCTGCCACTGAGGCTGTTTGTGCTTTGGATGCAACGCGACCAATTGATGCGACAAGTGGCTGGTACGACCAGGGCTGTGGTGATTTTCTGAGCATACACAATTACTTCAGGCCTCTACGTGCAGGTTGGCATGGGAAGCAGAACAGAAAACTTCTCCCAAATCGTGCCGTGGTGATCTCTGAGTTTGGCGGACTTGCGCAGATGACAGCAGGTCATACGTCGCTCGATCACTCGTATGGATACGGAGATTTTGCCACGGTAGGGGATTGGCGAGTGGCTGTTCGTGAGCTGCTTGAAGAGGCAGAATCGCTGCAGGATGAGGGACTTGCTGGGTACGTTTACACTCAGGTGTCTGACGTTGAAGAAGAGGTAAATGGCCTGCTTACCTACGACAGAAAAGTTAACAAGTTCAACGGGTAGTGACTGTCGAATGATGCTGGGTAATGCTTGCTGGATGTTGCTGGGTAATGCTTGGCGTTACCCGGAAGGTCAATAGAAACCCAATTGGCCCGAAAGATGCCCAGTTGATTAAGGTGTGACCAGTAATGCCAAGTGTTGATTTTAGCCAAAGTGGTAAAAAATGCGTTTAGTTGGAAATTTCATTTTTCTGCATACAACGTTTGCCCAGATAAAAGTTTTTGAGGCGGTAAAAAATCGTCTTAGTTGGAGATAAATCAACCAAATTTCAATTTTCATTTCCAACTAAACGGGTTTTTTACCTTTTTCGGCACATAATTTTGAACCCAAAAATTACGTATTCATGAAAGTGCATTTAATTGCAGAATTATTCAGATTTTTGAAACCAAGCTAGTGAAATTGCATGATGAGTCTAGTTACGTCTCAAAAAGTGGTGTAAGGCTATTTCCTTACTACCTTCTAACCTACATTATGCCACCTCTTTACAAGCGTTAAAGTCACTATCAATTACTTGTAAGAGGTGGTCGATGCTCTCTTGTGTACACGCTTCTCTCTGAGGGAGTTCTTCAAAGAGAAGAGAGCGTTTGTCCATGAAGTGCGTTGCTACAAACCACTCTTCGTTTTGATTGATACATACTGCTCCTACAAGGCGAAGCATTGCTTGTTTTAAGGGAAATACTCCAACGATGCGTGTGCGCTTCTTTATCTCTTTGTTGAGCCTTTCTTGCCCATGAGTTAGTATCTTCCTCACATCCAGCTTCCTTCAGATTCGAGGTCACCCTCGACACCCTTGCCTTCGGCTATATCCTTCCCACTACCGAGCGGATTCGGGACTTTAACCCGTTAGAAACGTGTGCCGCTAGGCGCACTATAATCGAAAAGTCGGTAATCCATTTTGAGATTACCGACTTTTGATTCTTAACGAGTATTGCTCGCCTAGCGTGTGGTACCGCAGGCAGAAAACCCAAGAGCAAGTACACTTACAGCGGACGAGGTTAAAATCTTGCTAGGCTTCCTCTTGGAATACAAATCCGGTCATCGCCATGGAGCCCATATTACAAAAGTTGTTGAAAATCTTGGCAGAATTCCCATCCGATGCACCAAGGCAATAGAAAAGGGGAAGGAAATGATCCGGTGTCGGAACCGCATAGGAAGCATCCGGCAGTTCCTGATAATGAAGGATTTTGTCTATGTTTTTTTCCAGAACGGCTTTGGTGATTTCCTCATTAAAACGGACTGCCATCTCCGAGCCGCCGGCATTGTCCCATTCCACTCGCATCAGATTATGCACTATATTTCCGCTTCCAAAAATCAGGATTCCCTGTTCCCGTAAAGCAATCAGTTTTTCTCCCATACGATAGCTCTCTTCAGGACTAAGGCTTCTGTTGACCGAAAGCTGCACCACCGGAATATCCGCATTCGGAAACATGTGCACCAGAACCGTCCAGCTACCGTGATCGATGCCCCATTCGTCATTTATAGAGACACTGTCTCCCAAAAGCTTTTTCACTTCTTCCGTAAGGGAGGCATCTCCCGAAACCGAATACTTCACTTCATACAGTTCTTTGGGAAACCCGTACATATCATAAACCTGTCTGGGCTTGGGAGCGCTTTGCAGTAAGCTCCCCTCTGTAAACCAATGGGCGGATATTGCAAGAATAGCCTTCGGCTTTCCATACTCTTCTATAACATCTTGCCCCACTTTACGCAGGGTTTTCGTCATTTCATTATCTTCTAAAGCAATCATCGGGCTTCCGTGTCCCGAAAAAATAACCGGCATTCTGCTTTTCTTTTTGGTTTTATTCTTTGCTTCATAACTATTTTCTCTATCCATCTTCTTTTCCTCCCTGAGTTACGTCTCAAAAAGTGGTGTAAGGCTATTTCCTTACTACCTTCTA
>CAUUFE010000075.1:0-4136 GCA_963544415.1 uncultured Atopobium sp. | reverse complement strand
TGCAAAATCAGGCAAATCCACCGATTCTTTTACATTTTTAGGCAAAAGTTACAGATTCTTTGAAGAAATCAGGCGCATGAAAGATAGGCACTTCGGCTCTAAATTTTGAGCCTGAAAGCTGCATCATGTCTGAGTGAATTTACTCAGACATGGCGAGAAAAACCGGCAAAACCACTCAGACTTGGCGTGTTTTCCGGCAAATCGTTCAGACATGGCGAGAAAATCAGGCTCGCTCAAGGCGCGCGCTAATCGCGCGCAAGCTCATACCGCCCACCTGGCGAGAAACCCGACCACTCCCAGCATTTCCGCACAAGAAACCCGGTATCCACACGAAGTAGATACCGGGTTGAAATCGCTTTGCAACCCGCGCGCAGCTGACCTGCGGGTTTGCCGTTGTTGGTCGCGCCGCTGACCTGCGGGGTTGCCGCCGTTGCACGCGGCGCTGACCTGCAATCTTACAGGTTGAAGTCGCCGCCGAAAATGTCGGAGACAGGACGGTCGGTGTAGACAGCGTAGATTGCCTCGGCAAGCTCGTTTGCAATGGTAATCGTCTTAATCTTGGAGCCTTCCTGGTTTGCTGCTGCACAAGGAATTGCGTCGGTAACCACGCACTCCTCGATAGGAGCGTTGTTGAGGCGCTCAATTGCAGGACCAGAGAAGACGCCGTGGGTAGCGCAGACGTAGATGTCGCCAGCACCCATTTCCTTCAGCTTAACAACGGAAGCGCAGAGGGTACCTGCGGTATCAATCATGTCGTCGTTAACAATGCAGGTCTTACCCTTGATGTCGCCGATGATGCCCATAACTGCGCTCTCGTTGTGGCGAGGACGGCTCTTGTGAGCAATTGCAAGGCCACAGTCAAGGTAGTCGGAAAGCTTCTTAGCTGCCTTTGCACGGCCCATGTCAGGGGAGACAACTACGGTATTTTCCCAGTCAAATGGCTTGCTCTTAAAGTAATCGCCCAGAAGATAGAGAGCGGTTAGGTGAGAAACAGGAATGTCAAAGAAGCCCTGAATCTGGCCCTGGTGCAGGTCAAGCGTGATGACGCGGTCAACGCCAGCGTTCTCAAGCAGGTTTGCCATCAAGCGAGCGGTAATAGGCTCGCGAGCAGCGGCTTTACGGTCCTGACGAGCGTATGCGTAGTGAGGGATAACTACGGTGAAGCTGTTAGCAGATGCGCGCTTTGCGGCGTCAGCAACAATCAACGTCTCCATAACCAGGTCGTTGACGTTGACGCCTGCCAAAGACTGAATGAAGAAGACCTCGTCGCCGCGGACAGACTCATCAAAGCGAGCGTAGATTTCTCCGTTAGCAAACTTCTCAAGGAGAAGACCTTGTAGCTCTAGGTGAAGAATGTCTGCAACTTTACGAGCCAGTTCAGGGTTTCCTGTACCGGTATAGAGCTTGATGTTTCTAGCAACTAATAGCGGATCACTCAGGTTCTCGAACATCTAGTCCTCTTTCTCAAGCTTGTGACGCCTCTGGGCGGCGTATCCCTCAACAATTTTCTGTTCAGAGCGCTCAAGTGCAAGCGCATCTGCTGGTACATCCTTTGTGATGCACGAACTTGCCCCCACAAGTGCGCCATCACCAATTGAGACGGGTGCTACCATCATGGTATCTGATCCAACAAAGACGTTGTTGCCAATGTATGTCTTGAACTTGTGGTAGCCGTCGTAATTGCACGTAATTGAACCTGCGCCAATGTTGACGCCGGAGCCCATGGTAGTGTCACCAATGTAGGAGAGGTGAGGTACCTTAGAGCCTTCACCGATAGTTGAATTTTTGATCTCAACGTGGGTGCCTGCTTTGGCATGAGGCATAAGGTGTGTGCCTGGACGCAGGTAAGCGCGAGGACCGCAGGTAGCAAAGTCGTCTACCTGTGCGTTGATAGCTACAGTTTCATCAACAACAGCGTCGTTGCCAACAATTGTATCGGTCAGACGAGTGTTAGGGCCTACCACGCAATTCTCGCCAATTGAGGTCTTGCCGTAGAGCATAGTCTGCGGGAGAACCTCGGTGTCCATACCAAGTGTGACCTCGGGTCCAATCCAGACGGAGGTTGGGTCCAGCATGGTAACGCCCTGGCTCATCCAGTGCTCGTTGATGCGCTCCTGCATAATACGGGTAGCAACAGCAAGTTCGGAGCGGGAGTTGACGCCCAGCGCCTCTTTGTAGTCGTCAACGTGAACAGCAGAAACAGGCTCGCCCTGGCTGACGTAAAGGCCCACCATGTCGGTGAGGTAGTACTCGCCCTGCACGTTGTCATTGCCGAGAAGATCGATGTTTGCGGTCAGCCTTCCGCCACAGAAGCAGTACACGCCAACGTTGCATTCACGCTCTTGCTCGCGCTGCTCTGGCGTAGCATCCTTGTGCTCAACAATGGCAGTTACCTGGCCGTTAGAAGAAATGACGCGACCATATCCGGTTGGATCTGGGGGCGTCATGGTGAGTACCGTACATGCGTTGTGGTGAGCTTTAGTTTCTGCGACAAGGTCGAGAATAGACTGTGCGCGCAACAGAGATGCGTCACCGTTGATAACAACAACGGGTCCCTTGAAGCCACCAAGAGCATCCTTTACAACCTTGACGGCGTGGCCGGTGCCAAGACGCTCGGTCTGGGCAACATACTCAAGGTTAGGGAAGCAAGAAAGTGCAGATTTAACCTCGTCAGCGTGGTTACCAACAACCACAATGACGCGGTCAGCGCCAGCAGTAATTGCGGCGTTGACACTCCACCAAACAAGTGGTTTATCTAGTAATTTGTGCACAATCTTAGGGTGGTGGGACTTCATGCGCGTTCCCTCGCCTGCAGCGAGGACAATCGCAGTAAGTGGCATACGTAAGCCTCCAAAGTACTTCGTATTACTCGATACGAGTGCGTCCCTACACAAAAGTTGCGTAAAAATGGCTGGGGTAGTAGGATTCGAACCCACATTCCAGGCACCAAAAACCCGTGTCCTAACCGTTGGACGATACCCCAATGTAATCACTACGTTGGTTTTGTCCGCAACTCTATTAAGTGTATCAGCTTAGCGAGGCAAATGCTCCACAAATTGCATCAAGAACAAGAACTGCTAAAGTCTGCGCGTCTGCGGTAGTAAACGAGCCGTCTACGTTTGTTCCTTCTGGCAGCACAATCTTGATAGGGGAGCCCGTTGCATCAGCAGACTCAATAGCAGTGCGCAGTCTTGCTGGCAGCGTCTCGTTTTCTTCCATAGAAACAGAGCCAATACCAACCTGTCCGCGGGCGGGCATGCTTGGGGCATAGGCTGTGGTCAGAACCAAAATAGTGGCTGCATCAGTAGGGGAATCGGCGCGATCAATCATGGTCATGCCGCTTGCCTCGGTAGTTGCCTTAGAAAGGTTATAGACGCGAGCAGCTACGTTTCTAGAGATGGGATCTTCTCCCGTAATTGCAATGCAGGTGGTTTCAAGAACGTTTGCTGCACGAGCAAAGCCCATAGGACCCTGTGGGTGAGGGCCTTTTGCCTGCTTACCAGACCAAACGTGGCGCAGACGCTCAATAGCGTCGAGGGTATCCTGGAATGCCATACCGTCAGCAAGCTCGCCGACGCTTTCCTGGAAGAGCTTAACGGCAGCCTCGGTGTGAACACCGTAATGGCCATCAACTTTTCCGCACGAGAAACCCAAGATGTTGAGACGCTCTTGCAGCTGACGTACGTCATTGCCGTGGAAGTTAGGAAGACGCAGGTAGAGGGTTCTGTCTCCTAGCTCATAGCCCTCATCGACCATGATTGCCCAGGTAGAGGCATCTACTTCTTCTCCAAGAGAAAGGTCATGGTCAAGCCTAAAGCGCGCAACTGCGCGAGCAGTTGACTTGCCAAACGTGTGACTCTGGCGCTCATCGTCTTCGATGGTGTAGCCAAGCTTTACGAGGCGTTCCTGAATGTCTTCAACGGCAGCACCAGTGCTACCAGGAGTAATTGGATCCATAATTACCTTTCTCGGTTCACAAAGAAGTCTGCCATAGACAAAAGTGTGTCGCGAGCGTCTTCAGTAAGTATCACGTTTTCAAGCACGTGCTTTGCCTCATCAACTAAGGCAAGAGCGTGCGCGCGGACAAATTTTATCGCATTAGCGCTTTCCATAAGCTCCACAGCGCGCTGAAGCTT
>CAUUFE010000074.1:0-4162 GCA_963544415.1 uncultured Atopobium sp. | reverse complement strand
TGATTCTTTTAAGGAGCATCTTGCAAGCGGCGTAGCCCTCTTCATAGACAGGCTCCACAATAGTTGAGATGCTTTTAGCAGGTAAATCGGTCCAATCAGTGTTATTGAATCCCAACAATCCAACTTGCTCTGGAATTACCTTTTCATAGGCATGCAGCGCGCTATAGACACTTTTGAGAGCCCACTGATTTGGTACAAATACCAGCGTTTTCTTTGATGGAAGAATGTGGTTGTTAAGCCATTGCGTGATGTCAGAGATAGACAGCGTGCTTTGCTCCATGGTGAGACGCTCATGAGGTTTATTTAAGGCTTCTAAAGCATCAGTGAAGCCAGATTCTCGTTCAATTCTGGTACGACCTTTTGGCTCTCCACCAATGATTAAAAAGTTTTCGTATCCGCGTTCAACGCAGTACGACGCTGCTGAATAAACGCCGTCGTAGAGGTTACTTTTTATCCAGGAAGTATTAAGGGCAAGAAGGTCGCAGTCAAAATAGACAACGGGTTTTCCAACTTTAGCAATTCGTCTATCTACTGCTCTGAATTGATTGGTGGGCTGGATAAGCATGCCATCTGCTCCAATTGAAAGCATTTTCTCAACCCAGTCAGCTTCAAGCGTGGGGTCAAAACGAGAGTTGCAAATAATTGTCTGATAGCCAGCCTCAAGAGCCGCATCTTCAATACCGTTAGTCATTTGAGCTGCCCAGGCATTAGTGTTGTCTAGGATGAGAACAGCAATAATTCCAGAGCTCTTTTTAACCATGGCTTGAGCTTGGGCGCTTGGAATATATCCCGTATTTTCGATTGCTTTTTTGATACGTTGCTTAGTTGCTTCGGACATCTTTTCAAAGTGTCCGTTAAGGTAATTTGAAACGGTGGCAATAGAAACATTTGCTAATTTTGCAAGGTCAATGATAGTGGTCTTAGACATTGGCACTCATTTCACCGAAATTTTTACAATGTACTTGCAAAATACCAACGTTAGTGAGTGTGCTGGATTCTACGTTGGTTAAACGTTTAACAAAATTCATCATAACACAAGGTAGATTAGACGTTTACCGAAATCCTCTTTTAAAAAAGATTGAAACAATGCAAAGTATGAGTTGGAAACGTACGTCGTCAAAAGACGTGCTCGTGCGCCCCGCATAGGGGCTCACAACTTACTTTGCGAGAGGACATAACCATGAACGTCGTTGCTGTATGCGCTTGCACGGTTGGAATTGCTCACACCTGGATGGCAAAAGAGGCCATTGAAAAAGAGTGTGAGCGTCGCGGCTATAAATTCAAGGTAGAGGCTCAGGGCGGTTACGGTATTGAGAACGAGCTCGAGCAGGACGAAGTTGACGCTGCCGACGTTGTTCTTCTCGCCATTGCAATTGGCATCGAAGGCGACGAGCGTTTTGACGAGAAACGCGATGAGGGTCGCGTTCTAACGTTGGATCCTTCGCTGGCTATTGCAGATCCAGCAAAGGTTATTGATCAGGTAGTTGCGCTGGCTGAGTAGCAAGCGCATAAGAGATAACGCAAGGAAGAAGAGAGGAGAAACCCATGGCAGAGGAAAAGAGTCCCTCAGTTTTGGGCAAGGTCGGCAAAGACCTTCTAAAGGCGTTTAACACTGGTGTTTCGTACTTTATTCCTATTGTCGTAGTTGGCGGAGTCTTCTTGGCATTCTCGCTTGCTACGGGAACTGCAGGAAAAGACGGTATTGAAGTCACCAATCCTTTGATGCAGAGCCTCAACCTTATTGGTATGGCTGGCATCAAGATGATGATTCCTGTCCTTGCTGCTTACATTGCCTATTCTTTGGGCGGAAAGCCTGCTCTGGCACCTGGCTTTGTCCTTGGTTACCTGGCAAGCAATCCTGTTCCTGTAGGTGAGGTCCAGGTTTCTACTGGCTTCTTGGGCGCAATGGTCCTTGGCGTTGCTGCTGGCTACCTTGTCCAGTGGATGAAGAGCTGGAAGGTCAATAGTACCATTCGTACCATCATGCCAATTCTGATCATCCCAAGCTTATCTTCGCTTGCCCTTGGCATGCTTTACATCTATGTTTTGGCAGCTCCACTTGGCGCTTTCATGGATTGGCTGACAAACCTGCTTTCAAGCCTTCAGGGTGGTTCTGCAGTTGTACTCGGCATCGTAATTGGCCTCATGACCGCATTTGATATGGGTGGCCCAGTTAACAAGACTGCTTCTACCTTCACCATGGCTCTTATGACCGCAGGTATCTATGGTCCTAACGGCGCATTCCGTGTTGCAGTTGCTATTCCTCCACTGGTCTGCGGCGTTGCATCCCTTATTGCTCGCAGCAAGTTTGACGACACTGATAGGCAGATGGGTATCTCTGCAGTCTTCATGGGACTCATTGGTATCACCGAAGGCGCAATTCCCTTTGCTGTTAAGGATCTTGCACACACCCTGCCTGCAATCATGATTGGCTCTGCTGTTGGTGCTGGCCTTGCTGCCTGGCACGGTGTTGAGTGCTTTGTTCCTCACGGTGGCATGATTGTTGCTGCAGCTACAAACAACATTGCCCTCTATACCCTTGATATGGCAATTGGCGTTGCAGTGGGTGTTGCAATCCTTGTTCTTACCAAGCCAAAGCTTGAGGACAACAAGTAACACACGGCGAGAAACACATGTACTTTTTGGTTTTAGACCTTAAAAATTGAAGTTAAAAGGAGAGGGGCGTAGGGATTCAACCCCCACGCCCTTCTTATTACCAAGAAACACTCTTGGGAAGGGGTAATTATGGAAAAGCTACCAATCAAAAAAGCTGTTGAAGGGTTGCTTAAGCTTCAAGACACAGGAAGGTCCGCCACGCTGTTAGGAATTGGACCAATGTCACCCAACCTGCTCCAGGCAGCTTTTGAACTTGGTAGAGACTGCGATTTTCCTCTGATGTTTATTGCATCTAGAAACCAGGTAGACCTTGATGAACTTGGCGGGGGATACGTAAATTCTTGGGATCAGAAGCGTTTCTCGGAAGATATTGCTGAAGCAGCTCAGAAGGTTGGCTTTGACGGACTGTATTACCTCTGTCGCGACCACGGTGGTCCTTGGCAGCGCGACGAGGAGCGCAACGCTCACCTTCCAGAAGATGAGGCTATGGAGCTTGCCAAGAAGTCTTATCTTGCCGACATGCTTAACGGTTTTGACCTGCTGATGATTGACCCAACTAAGGATCCTTTTGAGATTGGCAAGGTTATTCCGCTTGACGTGGTTCTTCGTCGTACGGTTGATTTGATTGAGTGGTGCGAGAAGGAACGTGTTTCTCGTGGTCTTCCTGAGATTGGCTATGAGGTTGGTACCGAGGAAACAAATGGTGGCTTGACCTCTACCGACAAGTATCACACCTTCATTGAACAGCTTAAGAGCGAGCTGACCGCTAAGGGTCTGCCTATGCCAACCTTTATTGTTGGACAGACGGGAACGCTTACACGCCTTACGGAGCAGGTTGGCCATTATGATTTTGAGGCTGCCATTAGTCTTGCTGAGATGGCCAAGAGCTACGGTGTTGGTCTTAAGGAGCACAACGCAGACTACCTTGATGATGTGACGCTGCTTGAGCACACTCCTGCAAATGTCACCGCATCAAACGTAGCTCCACAGTACGGAACAGAGGAGACTCGCGCATATTTGAAGCTTTGCGATGTAGAGGATCTTCTGGTTAAAGAAGGTCTCCTGAAGGCAGACGAGGTCTCTGGCTTGAGAAACACCCTGTTGGTCAAGGCAATTGAGACTGAGCGTTGGCGCAAGTGGATGGTGGGTGACCAGGTCAATCTGACTGTTGAGCAGATTCTTGCTGATCACAAACTGTCGCTGGATATTCTTGATATTTCTGGTCATTACGCATTCAATGATGACGAGGTCAAGGCCGCAACCGAGTACCTGTACAAGAACCTTGCTCAGTTCAATATTGATGGCCAGCGCTTTGTTGTCGATCACATCAAACGTCCTCTTCGCCAGTATGTTGAGTGCTATAGGCTTGAGGGAGTTACTACGCGCATCCGTGAGGCACTGGCAGAGTAAGTACTCGTGCTTTCAGACACAGCGTTTTGCCGTTGTAATGCCCTTGCTGTCCAATTTTGGACAGATAGCTGACAAACCTAGGAGGTCGAAGGCTTTTTGCTTTCGACCTCTTTTCTTGTGCGATGTATCATAGAGA
>CAUUFE010000073.1:0-4199 GCA_963544415.1 uncultured Atopobium sp. | reverse complement strand
CCATTTTTAAGTTGTCCTCTAATCTGAGCTTCTAAGGTATGGCTAAATTCATATCCATATGCTGGATCTATGGTTATTTTGCCTTCTTTTTCAAGCTTTCTTGAATTAAAGGGAATTGAAAACTTTAAAAGTAATTCCTCATCGGGGTGGTCCCATACAACGTCAGCGTCATACATGTACGTCCAAGGATTCATGAAGCCGACCATTAACAGGCCACCCTTTTTCAATACGCGAGCGGCTTCTTTATACATGTTTTCTAAGTCTTCAATGTATACATTCGAAACTGGATTAAAAATAATATCGAAAGTTTCGTCTTTGAATGGAAAAGGCTTTGTCATATCGGCTTGAACGGTATTGATCATTAAGCCTTCTCTTTTAGCAACCATCTCATCTTTTTGTAATTGTGATGAAGAAAAATCCATTATGGTTACGTCATAGCCTTTAGCAGCAAAAACGGGACCCTGTTGTCCGCCACCGCAAGCTAAGCCTAATATCTTTTTTCCGTTGGCCTTTTCAAACCATTCTGTTGGAACTTTTTTCCCGACCGTTAATGCAACAGAAATTGGACTGTTTCTAGCTTCTTCTAATTCTTCATGCGTTAGTGGTTCGGTATAGTCATTGTTTACCTTATTCCATCTATCTTTATTTAATTTTATATAGTCATTCATCTTGTAATCTCCTCAAAATACCATTGTATTTCGATGTAAATTTTATATCTGAACCGTAAAAAAGTGGCTGCATTTGACGTATTGTCTGCAGCCACTTTTGCATTACTCGTACATGTCAGTGTGCTTACGCTTTAATTGCGCCAAACTGCTTGTTCTTCTTGCTCCTACTTAATCAGTCCGCTGTTCCTTAGAAGCAGCTCAATATCGGTGCCCTTAACAGCTTTAAGAGCTACCTTTAAGAGCATCTTCTCCTTGAACGAGAGTGGCGCCTTATCAAGCGTTTTCTTGTCCAGAGCATAGTAGGTTGCCCTTAGAAGCTCTCTGATGTCGTACTGAGAACCCCAAACCTCTGGTACGCCTCTATCAACATCCATCAACGTGTAGACAGACTCCATACCAGTGCGGATTGAGTACTCCGTAGTAAAGATGGTGTCACGAGGAGTCTCGGCAAACTGTCCAATAAAGGCAAAGTTAACGGAACCCTCAGGGACAACCAGAGGCCTGTCCTCAGCCTTTCTTGGCTGGAAGAATGCGTTGATGTAAGGCATGAAGCACGTAGTTGTGTTGCAGCGGTTCTTGGCCCAGTCCTCAATCTTCTTGGTTGGAACACCAATGTGATAGAGCCACTCCTGACACACTTCCTCGCCGGTGCAGTTACGCATAGCCTTCTTAACAAAGTTACCAGGCTTGTTGGTGCTCAGCGCATAGACCCAGATAAGTACAGTGTCCTTGTCCTGTGCCCTGAACTGTGGCTGACGGTTGATGGTCCACGAGAGGTACCAGTTATCGGTACTATCCTTGACAGTTACAATACCGCCGGTTGTGACCTTACCTTCTCTTGGATCTCTCTTGCAGACGCCAATAATCTTCTTGATGATCTCTTCGTCTTTTGTCTGGATAGTAGCGCTCATCCAGTTGGTTGCCTCAAAGTCGCTGCAGAAATTATCGGGATTGCCGTACTCGCCATGCTTGGCCTGAGCGGCGATATTCTTCCACAGATCCCAGGACTCCCCTACGCCATTTCTGACGTTGCTAATGTCTGGAGCGGTATTTTGATCGCCATAGCAAGAGGTATCGGTGCAGCAGCCATTGGTGATAAACACCAAATCGTCTTCGGTTAGATCAATGGTTTGCTGTGAGCCGTTCTTATCGTAAACAATTTGAGTGGCTACCTTTTTACCATTGGTGTCGTTGATGATGACGTTCTTGACGTCCATACCGTAGTCAACGCTTACGCCGTGATTCTCAAGATACCTGACCAGTGGCAAAATCATGCTCTCATACTGGTTGTACTTGGTAAAACGCAGCGCAGTAAAGTCAGGCAGACCGTCAATATGGTGACAGAATCTGCAAAGATAGCGCTTCATCTCAAGAGCAGAGGACCATCTTTGGAACGCAAACATAGTCTGCCAATAAAGCCAGAAGTTAGTGTTCCAGAAAGAATCAGGAAGTACGTCACTAATCTTCTTGCCCTCAAGGTCCTTCTCGGGAGTCATAAATAGCTTGGCAAGCGCAAGAGAAGACTCTTTATCAAGCTTGAACTTTTTGTCTGTGTGGGCATCTTTGCCGCACTTCTCGGAAGCTCTACAGAGAGAGTAGTTAGGATCGTGCTTGTTGAGCCAGTAGTACTCATCAAGAACCGAGACGCCAGGTGTTTCAATGGATGGAACGTCTCTGAACATATCCCACATGCACTCAAAGTGGTTGTCCATCTCTCGGCCACCGCGCATGTAGAAACCCTTGCTTACATCTTTGCGACCATCGCAGCTTCCGCCCGCAAGCTCAAGCTTCTCGAGCAGGTGAATTCTTGTACCCTTTACCTGGCCATCGCGGACAAGATAAAACGCAGCGGCTAGACCTGCAAGTCCTGTTCCAATGATATAGGCTGATTTTTTGTCGGCATCTTTGGGCTTTTCTGGTTTAGCGAACGATTCATACGTTCCAGCAGAGTAGTACATAATTTCCTCCTTATTATTCCGCATCAATTACCTGCGGAAATTAGTAAGTCGACCTTACCTTGTGTCCACTATAAACTTATAAACTGCTAAAGAAAATGCACAAAAAGAACGATTGGACATATAGGTTATTTTTTGTCGCAATCTACCTGCTAAATTGTTTCAAAAATAGCAATTAATTTGGCTTTTTTCGCAGGTAGCGATGTGCTTAACTTGTATCAGTTAGATAAAGCTAACTTTATTCTTTCATAGTATGAAGGGGGTCTTAGTATGGAAGCTGGTCACGAGTTTTTACTTCGTATGGGCAAGACAAGACTGCGCCCCGGAGGTATTGAGGCAACCAATTGGCTGCTTAATTCCGTAGAGATTACGCCAGAAACTCAGATTCTTGAGGTCGCTTGTAATATTGGAACCACTACGGTTGAGCTGGTAAAACGTTTTCACTGCCATGTAACCGCAATTGACCTTAATGCAGATGTGCTCCCTAAGACAAAAGAAAATATCGCGAGAAACAACATCGAGGAATACGTTACGGTGGAACAAGGAGACGCTACAAACCTCTCCTACCCCGATAAGAGCTTTGATATTGTAATCAACGAGGCAATGCTCACGATGCTCTCTGATCAGCAGAAAGAGGCAGCCGTAAAAGAGTACGCACGCGTGCTTAAGCCAGGTGGTGTGCTGCTTACCCATGACGTTCTTCTACTCAAAGAAAACGATGAGCTGGTCCACGAACTCTCAAGAACCATTAACGTCAACGTAAAGCCTCTGACCCTTGCAGGTTGGAAGAAGCTCTTTGAGTCGGCGGGTTTCTGCCCAGAAACTAAGAACGGCAAGATGACGCTCATGAATCCGGCGGGGCTTATTGCGGACGAAGGCGCTGACGGCGCTCTAAGGGTTATTAGAAACGGCCTTAAGCCGGAAAATACCAAGATGTTTACCAGCATGTTTACGTTCTTCAACGATCATGCTGACGACCTCAACTACATTGCCGTAGTGAGCAGAAAGCCAAGATAGCCGTCGTTTCAAGCAGGGCGTCGTCTCAAGCAAGGTGTCGTTTCAAGATTGGCACACGGTCGCCCCAAACAGGCATCGATCGAGCTAGACTTAGGCTCGATAGCAAAGAAGGAAGCTGGCACCTCCACCAGCTTCCTTCTCTTTTGCGTGTTATGAGCGGAGCTTATTTGGCCTTTGCGCAGGCAGCCATAGCAACGGAGCCAATGTAGTTGACTGGGTTGGTGAAGTTTGGCTGGAACAGAAGGTCAACAGCTGCAAGGTTATCGATGGTCATACCAGCAGCAATGGCAACGGACACAACGTTTGCTGCCTGAGCAACATCGTCATGTGTCGAGAAGAACTGTGCACCCTTGATTAGGCGAGTCTCTGGATCCCAGACCAGTGTTGCGGTAACTGGCTCGGTGGTCAGCATGAACTCAGGACGGTAGTTCTCGGTGATGGAGACGGAATCGTACTCGTAGCCACGAACCTTGCCACCCTCAACGGTGAGGCCTGCTGCAGCCATGGAGTAGTTGTAGAGCTGAACTGCGCTGGAAGCCTGAGTACCTGCATAAGCAGC
>CAUUFE010000072.1:0-4449 GCA_963544415.1 uncultured Atopobium sp. | reverse complement strand
AAAACTCCACAGCTCTACCAGGGGTTCCTGTTGCTGCAAGCGCAATACGAGCTTCCTGCTCTGTGGCGGAAATCTCTCGCATTATAGCGGCTTTAGCAGCAGCGTCAGTGAGTGTTCTAAACGCAACTACCTGACAACGAGAAACAATGGTGGGAAGCACCGCAGAAGAAGAACGTGCAGACAGAATAAAGATGGTGTCTGCAGGTGGCTCTTCAATAGTTTTGAGCAGTGCATTTGCAGAATTTTCTCTGAGCAAATCAGCGCGGTCAATCACATAAATCTTATGAGTTGAGCGCATAGGCGCCAGACTAACATCAGCGATGAGCTGACGAATCTGCTCAATGAGGTAGCCATTTGCGGAAGCTGGAGTAAGTACGTGAACGTCAGGGTGAGTACCGCGAGAAATACGAATGCAGTCGTCACAGGCAGCGTCACCGCCCTGAGCACAGAGAACACACTGCGCCAGAGCTTTGGCTGCAAGACCTTTACCAGAGCCAGGAGCTCCTACAAACAGATAGGCGTGGCCAAGTTTGTGCTCATGAAGTGCACGTGCAAGCAGATTTTGAACTTGAGGTTGATCCTGAAGACGGGTAAGTGCCTGAGGAAGTGGATAGGTGCTATGAGTAGCATGTGTGCTCTCTTGAGTCATAAACGCATCACTCACCAAGCTCACAAATACCAGGAATAAGATCTGCTAACAGCTGACGAGTACGTGCGCGAACCTCATCAATTGTGCCATCTGCATCTACAGCTTTTACACGCTCTGGCTCATTTTGTAGAAGTTGCTTATAACCAGCAAAAACTCGCTCCTGGAAGGCAACACCTTCTGCTTCTAGTCTATCGGCGTCATTTTGCGTAGCACGCGCATGAGCAACCGTTGGCTCAAGCATAAAGACAAGGGTTCTATCAGGAGAAACCCCACAGCTTCCCAAGCGATTTGCACGGTGCACAAGGTCTGTATCAAGACCGCGACCAGCTGCTTGATAGGCAAAGGTAGAGTCATAGAAGCGATCACACAGAACAATCTTGCCCGCAGTTAGGGCTGGTCGGATAACCTCTCCTACCAGCTGGGCACGACTTGCTTCATAGAGCAACAGCTCACACTCATCGCACATCATGCCGTTTTCTGGATTAAGTACCACGCCTCTAATCTGCTCAGAAATAGCAGTTCCACCAGGCTCACGAACAAAGACCACATCAAAGCCAAGAGCTTCAAGATCTTCTCGCAGAAGAGAAGCTTGTGTTGACTTGCCACAGCCATCAACGCCTTCAAGCGTGATAAACAAGCCTTGAGATGTACGTGCGTCTTTGTTCATGCTTCCCTCCCTCTTAACTATCTCACGATACAGACAGATTGTGTTTCTCGCCATGAATATTCTAAAGGTTTTGCGCATTTCCACATGAAGAGTGCTCAAAAATGGGTAAAAATACGTATGGAGCGGGCGTTGGAGAGGGACGCTCGTTCTTCCGAAAACGGTGCACCTCTCGATGCACCGTCATACGTTTACTTTTTTGCTGCCTTGGTGGATTTGGTGCCCTTAGTACTCTTACGAGCGCCTCTACGCGAGGCAGTTTTCTTTTCTTTACCAGGGCAATCGTAGTTTGGACAAAGCTTCCAAGGACCACGCTGGGTAGTAACAACCACCATAGGAGCGCCGCAATCTGGGCAAACCTCATCGGTCTTCTCGAGCTTTCCACGAGCAGGCAGAGGATAGCTGGTCTCGCACTCCTCGTAGTTGGTGCAGCGAATAAAGCGCTTACCCGTACGCTCTGACTTGTGGGCCACCAAATCCCCGTGCTTGCCATTGGCCTTGCAGGTTGGACACTCACCCACAATAAGATCTGGCTCTGCGTTTGTAGGACAAGCAGGATTGATACAAGTCTCATACGCACGTTGTCTAAACGGTTGAACCTTTACGCGAGGAGCACCACACTCTGGGCAGACACCGGCCTCTCCCTCAAGAGGCTCTACGCGTCCCTGAGGCAGTGGATAGGTAACATCGCAATCTGGCCAACCCATGCAACCCACAAAGCTTCCACGAGTCTTCAGAGAGCTCTTAGCAACCAAGTCTTTGCCGCACTTAGGGCAGGTTCCCACCTTTGCGTCAGCAGTAACCGCATCTGCAATGGCCTCAGACAGATCTTCTTTGTGGTCAATGAGCGTATCAATCATGCCTGCAAGCAGGGCTCTTGAGTGTGTAACAACGCCATCACGCGTATCTTTGCCCTCAGCAACGCTTGTCATATTGGACTCAAGCTCTGCCGTCATATCAGGCGAGGTAATGTGTGGCGCAAACTGCGAGAGCGCATCAACAATTGCCATACCAAGCTGGCTTGGCTCAACAGGATCATTCTTGAGGTATTTACGCTGGTAGAGCGTATCAATAATAGAGGCACGCGTAGACTTTGTACCAAGGCCTCGCTTCTCCATCTCTTGAATAAGCTTACCCTGGCTATAGCGGGCAGGTGGCTCTGTCTGCTTAGCATCAAGCGACAAAGACTGAATAGAGACAATCTCTCCCTCGCCGACATCAGGAATCTGATCGTCTTTCTTAAGGCCAAAAGGATAAATCTCTCTAAAGCCTGGCTCTGCCAGCACGGTTCCATTTGCAACAAACGGCTGACCAGCAACATCAAGCGTAATCTTAGTGCCGCTCATAGTAGCTGGACCCATAAGGGTTGCGAGGAACCTACGAGCAATCAAGTTATAGAGCTTCCAAGCCGCAGGCTGCAAAGCATCTGGATTTGCTGCTGCCGTTGGATAAATTGGTGGGTGGTCAGTAGACTCCTGCTTGCCACGAGTGGCATGAAGCTTTGGCTGACCCAAAAGCTTTTTGCAGGTAGGAGCATACTGAGGAACTGCAGACAGCATACGGACACAGTCCTTCAAGTCAAGGGAACTTGGGTAGACCGTGTTATCAACACGAGGGTATGAAATCAAGCCGTCCATGTACAGAGACTCTGCCAAACGCATAGTTCTAGCTGGCGAGATACCCTCTGCAGCTGCAGCTGCCTGGAGCGACGTGGTGTTAAACGGAGCTGGTGGCTGCTGCTTTCTGCTACGAGACTCAATCTGGACAACCGTTGCCTGCGATTGATCTTTAACAACGGCGTAAGCTGCATCTGCTTCAGCTTGATCCCAGAACCTTGCGGTCTGGTGAACCATCTTGAAAGCTGCTTCCGCATCATCTTCTGGGGCAGCAACACCAGAAATAACCCAATAATCTTCTGGCTTAAATGCCAAGCGCTCACGCTCGCGTTCAACAACAAGTGCCAGCGTAGGAGTCTGAACACGACCAGCAGAGCGCGTATTGCCCAGACCACCAAAGCGTGCAGTGGTCAGGTAACGGGTCAGTACCGCACCCCAAATGAGGTCGATATACTGCCTGGACTCACCTGCTGCAGCCAAGTTGTAATCAAGATCCACCAGGTTATTGAAGGCAGTCTCAATCTCTGTCTTGGTAAAGGCAGAGTAGCGAGCACGAAATACTGCCAGATTAGGATTAACCGAGAGAACCTGAGCAAGCGCATCAGAACCAATAAGCTCACCTTCACGGTCAAAGTCTGTGCCGATGATGACTGACTCTGCCTTCTTAGCAAGATTCTTGAGTGCTCGAATAATCTCTTTTTCTGCAGGTTGTTTATCTACAGGGGCCCAAATCAAATAAGGCAAGCTAGGGATTTTCCAACCCTTAAGGTCAACGCCATCTGCCATAAAAGGCTTGCGCTTAACCTTGTAAGGAGGACGCTCAAGACCATCTGGAACATCTGCAGGAAGATGCTCCCCTTCTGCAGTTTCTCCGTACCAGCCCTCTTCCTTGTCAAACTTGAGAGCCAAAGGAAAATCCGGCTGCAGAATATGACCGCGAAGACCAATAGCAACATGGTCTTCTCCGCCGCGTCTAAAACGATAAACAGGAGTGTTGTATACCTTGTCTGCCTCAGGTTTACCCGATTCAGACAAAAGGCGAGCAATCTGCTGCGCTGCGTCGTTTTTCTCGGTAACAACTAGAATCAAAGAACAACACTCTCCAAAGTAAAGGCGAAATTACTAGATTTTGTCCAGCTCATGCTGCTCGTAGTCCTCGCGGCTCCACTTAAGAGCAGCCTTGCCATCACGGGCAATAATGACGTAACGAGCAACTGCCAGAGCAACTTCGTACAGCAGGATAAGAGCAGTAAACATCAAAATCATGGTGACAGGCGATGCGTCAGGAGTGACTACTGCAGAAAGAATCATCAGACCAACATAGACGTAGCGCCACTGCTCACGCATGTCCTTGTAAGGAACAAGGTGAAGAATAGCCAGGTAGAAAATAACTAGTGGAAGCTGGAACGCAACGCCAAAGCCAATCTCAAACATCATAATAATGTTGAGATAATCGCTTGCTTCGTTAATGGTTCCTGCAAACTCCTGCGACTGGCCAATCATCCAACCAATTGCGGTGT
>CAUUFE010000071.1:0-4453 GCA_963544415.1 uncultured Atopobium sp. | reverse complement strand
CACTCATCACGAGACACATCATGTGGAGGTAGAAGCCAGATGAGAATGCGTGTGGTTGACGTTGATGTTGAGCGTTGCAAAGACAAGGTCTCAAACGCTGTAGAAGCAGCTTTAGGCATCGTTGCAGGAAATGTGCTGGATGACTGTAAGTCATATGTCCCATACGATTTAGGACACCTTCAAGGCTCTGGCACTACCCGTCAAACAGGTAATGCAGCTTACGTTGAATGGGGCGCAGGAGACGCAGCAGCTTATGCACGTATTCAATACTACTCAACGCACAACCACAACACGCTTAAGAATGCCCTGCACGCTTCTAATGCCTGTGATCACTGGTATGACCGCTGCGCAGGTGTCAGAGGTAATGCATGGCAGCAAATGTTCGCAAAAGTTCTTGGAGAGAAAGTTGGAGGAGCATGGTAGACATCGCTCAAAGCGTTACTGACTGGCTGAAAGATATTCTCACAGGTATTCCTGTTGAATATGGTCAGTTCCCTAATAGCTCTGGAGCTGCTCAAGCAATGCTTAAGGCTGCACCAGGTGAGCCATGGGTGCTTCATTATTGCTCTGGTGGCGGTATTAAGCAGTTCCCTTACGAGGTATATCTGCAGACACGCCCACTAGACGAGCAGGAGCGCATTGACGGTCTTGCCATGCTGCGTAAAGTCCAAGCTGCCATTGAAGACGGTGGTGCACCAGAGGGCGTTGTTGTTTACGCCCACGATGTCACCACACTGCCATCTCCCTTCAGTGTTGGTGAGGATGGAGTCGCAACCTACCAGCTTATTGCCCAAATCAAGTACAGGGTTTAACCCTAAAGAAAGGAAGTACTATGCCAGATTCACCAGCTGTCGTACAGCCAACAGAGACACAGCGCACACCTGTTTCTATTTACGAGATTCAGCACTGGATTAAGTTCCCAGGACAGACCAACTTCATCCGTGTTACTGAGACCACCAAGGCAGACCCAGAGCGTGAAGCCAAGTCTTACGAGCCAACCTATATCGACCGTAAGACCCAGCCTAAGTACAACCTGGGCAAGACTGACACTTTCAGTTTTGAGGTTGACGCAATGGGTCCTGGTGGCATTCAGAAGATTCTTGCAAGCTATGAGGACGTTCTAGACGTACCTGTTGAGTATGTCCGCACTTGCGGTTATGACTTCAAGGCAGGCAAGGCTTGTGAGAAGACCGCACTCGTTGCTAAGCACGCAAAGGCAACTCTGAATGTCTCGCCATTCTCCGGCTCTGATATTGCACCAATCAAGATTGCCTTCAAGGTTGCAATCACCGATGAGTACGAGTACGGCACCTTCAACTATGACACTGCAGCATTTACCAAAGCTGTATAGACATAGTCCCCATTCCTCTCTGGGGAAGCACCTGGCATATGCTGGGTGCTTTTTTATTTGGCGTTACCCCTGGCACAAGATATGAGCCAAGGTTAACCCATAGAGAGGAACACTTATGGCACTAAAGAACTACAAGCTTGACGGCGCACCAACTGCAAAGGTGAAGATTGAGGGCAAGACCTATGATGTAGATCTAGGCAACATTACCTTTGTTGTTGAAGCAAACTCTTGGGCTCAGCGACTGTCATCTTTTGCTGGTCTTGCAAATGATGAGGTAATGGACAACCTCGCAACACTTGCAGATGAAGCACACAACATTGTCGCTTTTGCACTTGGCGAGGAAGCTGCAGAGGAGCTTATTGGACAGGCTAACCGACTCAACATCTACCGTTTGATGAAAATCATCTCGATTCTGACAGAGGTCTACTCAGATAGTGACGCAGTGTCTAAGGTCTCTGAGCTTATTACCAAAGAAAACGCAAGCATGGATGAGTAGTCCATGTTTCTAGACTCGGTTATCAAAGGTGCTCCCGTCACAGTTGATGTGGCGGGAGTATCTGTACCCATTAAGAGTGGCTTTAGAACCTCGCTCATCTACATGACGATGGACACAGAGAATAGTGCAGTAGCTAATGCAAGGGTACTAAACCTTTTCTACGCTCAAAATGGTGTGCTGCCAGACCAAGTGTCCAAGCACCCCGCAGAAGCACTACAGGCAGCATCTGAGTGGGTTGCAGGGGCATATGACACTATCTCCTACGGCGAGCAATACAAGCGCACCCAGTACTACAGAAAAAAGAACTTTGACTGGCACTATGACGCTGGCATTGTGACCGCTGACTTCATGCGTGTCTACTCAATAGATCTCACCAGCAAAGCCACACAGCTTCACTGGTATACCTTCATCAATCTATACCTCGCACTTCTTGCCACGCCAAATACGCTCACAGGGCAAGCGGTGGCAGCAAGAAGCCCGCTTGAAGGAGACACCACAAAAGAAGAAGAGCGTGCTCATGCTAGGCGTGCTCAAGCTTGGGCGTTACCTCCAACAGAAGATGAATTACGGGAGATGGCACTCCGTAACTTCTAACTTCTAGGAGGTCAATTTGGCAGATGGAAAAGTAGTCATTGAGATTCTTGGTGACTCTTCCAAGTTCGCCAGCGAGGTTTCCAAGCTAACTGATACGACTTCTAAGGCAATCTCAAACCTTGGCAGTGGATTTTCTAAAGCGGGCACCGTACTTACCGCTGCAATTACCGCTCCCCTTGCCATTGCAGGTGTTAAGGCTGCTCGGTGGGCAAGTCAGACCGCAGCAAATGCTGAACAAGTAGACATTGCATTTAACACCATGCTTGGTCCTGAGCGTGCTAAGAAGATGATTGCTAATCTAGTTGAGTTTGCTAAGACCACACCATTTGAGATGGCAGGTCTTAACAAGGCGACTCAGCAGATGCTCGCTTATGGCTTTGCTGCTGATGATGTCATCCCCATGCTTACAGATGTTGGTAATGCAACTGCAGCTCTTGGTGCTGGTCAGCAAGGCATTGACGCTATTACCCGCGCTCTTGGTCAGATGCATGGCAAAGGCGTTGCCGCTTCACAGGAGATGATGCAGCTTACTGAGGTTGGTATTCCTGCATGGGATTACCTCGCAAAAGCATTGCATACAGACGTTGCTGGCGCAATGGAGATGGTCACTAAGAAAGCAGTTAGTGCTGATGTTGCAATCGCTGCAATTAGAGCTGGTATGCAGGGTGACTTTGGCGGGCTCATGATTAAGCAGTCCAGGACACTTACTGGCGTGCTCTCAAACCTCGCTGACGCAGCAACCGCAACCATCATGAAGATGTACCAGACTGATGGCTACAAGAAGATGACAGACGCGCTTTCCAAGCTGGCAGACCCAATTCAGAAGCTTGTTGAGTCGCTTATGCCACTCTTTGAGCGTGGTATGGAAGCTCTCGCTGCTATGGCAACTAACGCAGCTAACGCAATCAGTCAGATGTCAGCTTCAGACATTCAGACCATTGCAAAGTCTATTGGAATGCTTGCGGGTACTGGTCCTGCGCTTTTTGTCATTGGTAAGTCAATGGAGACTGCTGGCAAGATGCTTGGAGCGTTCTCTAAGGCTTCAAACGTTGTTGCAAATGGTCTAACAGTCATCAAGGGCATGGTCCCTGGCACGCTCTCTACCGTTGCAGGTCTAAGCACAGGCTTTAAGTCATTCTTTGGCGCAATCGCTGCAACAGTCCAGGACAGGCTGGAGACTGCAATTCTCTACGCTTGGGAGTTTAGAGACAAGCTTGTAAAGGCGTTCAGCGGTCTCAATAACCCCATCACAACTAAGCTCACATCCATTGTTTCTGCTACGCAGACTACATTCAAGAGCATGGCAGCAACTGCAACGCTACACCTTACCTCTATTGCGAGAAACGCGCAGGGTGTGTTAGCAACTGTTGGCGGAAACATTGCTCAGTTCATGAGCCCTGTAACCTCTGTACTCTCTAAGGCTAGCAGTGCAATCTCTGCTTTTGCTGCCCCCATTGCGTCTAAGCTTGGTGGTGTTGGAAATGCCATCGCTGGCAATTTAGGACCTGCACTCACAAGCTTAGGACCTAAGCTTTTGGGGACGGTACAGCCAGCTATGGGCATGGTTGCAAATCTCGTTTCTGGCTTTGGTAGTGCAACTGTGGTGCTTGGCGTGCTCTCAATTGCTGCAGCGGTTGCTGGCACAGCATTTGTTGCAATGGGCGGAGACATCACACAGGCAGCTGCAAACATTGCAAGCAATATCATTGGTATTGCTGACGCAATCCCTGGACTTGCTTCTCAAATCAGCTCAGTGCTTCCACAGGTGGCTTCTGGTCTTGCTTCTGCAGGTCCTACGTTGGCACACGCTTTTGAGGTTCTCTTTAGCCAGATGGGTGCAGCGTGGCAGCAGATTGCTCCAGGACTACTTGAAGCAGTTGGAGCTGCTGCTGGTGCAATCTGCGACATTCTCGTGGCTTCTGCTCCTTCTCTTATGGCAGGAGCTATGCAAGCGTTTACCTTTATCCTGCAAGCACTTACTGAGGTTGCAGGACAGCTTGCAGAAGCAGCTC
>CAUUFE010000070.1:0-4488 GCA_963544415.1 uncultured Atopobium sp. | reverse complement strand
CCGTCAAGCTCAACGATCTTCTCGCTGTTTGCGCCAGCAATTTTTGGAGAAGTGAACTGAGCGTGGTACACGCCTTTCTCGCCGCAAATAAGAGGGAACTCAGCGTCTGGAGTGAAGCAGAATGCTGGCTCTGGATATTTGGAGAGGTAGTAAGGAACGTCTCCCATGCCGGTTTCTTCGTTGTTGCCAACGATGGCACGCAGGGTGTAAGGAAGCTTCTTACCAGTCTTTTTAACCTGTTCAACAAAGTAATGAGCTGCCCAGAGGGAGAGGGCCAGAGGACCTTTGTCGTCCAGAACGCCGCGACCCAGAATAAAGCCCTCGCGGCGGGTAACGTCAAGAGGGTCTACCGTCCAACCCTTGCCCAAAGGAACAATATCGGAGTGAGCGATAGTAGCAAGGTACTTCTCGGACTCACCAGGAAGGTCACCAAAGCCCAGGTAGCCGTCTACGTTTGTGGTCTCAAGGCCTAGGCGCTCTGCAATCTCAAGACCGCGTCGAAGTGCCTCGTAAGATTTTGGGCCCCAAGGTTTATCTGGCTCTGCAAGAGACAGATCCTCAACGGACTCTACCTGCACAAGGTAGCGGATATCCTCAATAATCTCTTCCCAGTGCTCGTTGACAAACGCCTCAGCGCTTGCTTTGAGTTCTGCATCAGTCATGAAAAACTCCTCTAATTCAAACGTTTGACCTGGAGACATATGGAGAGCAGCGGTTTTAGCGACATCTCGCGTATGAAACAGCCAAGGTCGGGAACAAGGTACTAGTTACACTATACTTAATACCCCTTCTCAAAGGAGTTGACTATGACGAAAAAGACTTTTATTGGAAACGCAGTTATTGGAAACGCAGCATTTCTTGGCGTTTTAACAGTTTTGGGAATTGTTTTGATAGTTCTTCGTCAAACGCTGCCTCAAGACCCTTCCACACCGCTGTTCTATTCCTATTTTGTTGCGCCAATCATGTTGTATTTTGGCATTGCTGGCCTGTTAGGACTGTTCCTTGCACGTAATACTGGTTTCTCGGTGACTAGAACAGTAGCGCTTGTACTGCGCACGCTTGCAGCAGTCCTCTTTGTGCTGCCATTCTTTTTCTTCCTGATTGTAGTGCTTCCTTGGGCATTGCTTCGAGGACTTTTTGCAGTCCTTATGGTTGTCATGCTCTATGCACCATGGTTCTGGGCGCTCTTTGGCCTGCTCTACGGCTTGAGCTGGGCTCAGCAGAAGGTTATTGAAGACATTACCGCTGACCCATTTGCAGAGGATGCAGCTGCTCAGAAAGCTGCTGTCGAGAAGACCGATGCAGTTGATACAGATGCAGCTGACGGAGATGCAATCAACTAACAGGAAAGTCCCGCGCTCCATACAGTTCAACAAGAAAGAAGCAACGCGTGCTTGAACTTAAAGGTATTTCAAAGCGTTACAACACTGGTGGATTTGAACAAACCGCAATGGACCATATTTCCGTTGCGTTTAGAGATAACGAGTTTGTAGCAATCCTTGGTCCCTCGGGCTCGGGTAAGACTACTATGCTTAATGTCATTGGTGGTCTTGATCGCTTTGATTCTGGAGACTTGCTGGTAGATGGTATTTCTACCAAGAAGTTCAAAGAGCGGGACTGGGATACCTATAGAAACAACCGCATTGGTTTTGTATTCCAGGCCTATAACCTTATTCCTCATCAAAGCGTGGTAAGTAACGTTGAGCTTGCGTTGACACTTTCTGGCGTTTCTAAGTCAGAGCGTCATGAACGTGCGCTTGAAGCCCTTGATAAGGTTGGCCTTAAAGCACACGCAAATAAGCGCCCAAATCAGCTTTCTGGCGGACAGATGCAGCGCGTGGCTATTGCTCGTGCACTAGTTAATGATCCAGAGATTTTGCTGGCAGATGAGCCAACAGGAGCACTTGACTCTTCAACCTCTGTGCAAGTTATGGATTTGCTCAAAGAGGTGGCTAAGGACCGTTTGGTCATTATGGTTACGCATAATCCTGAGCTGGCTCATCAGTATGCAACGCGTATTGTTGAATTGGCAGATGGCCAGGTAACTGCAGATTCAGATCCATTTGATGTTGCAAGTGTTGCTCATCGAGAGGCTAAGCCTTCTCGAAAAACCTCTATGTCGCTTCTAACTGCACTGGGTCTCTCGTTTAATAACCTCATGACCAAAAAGGGCCGCACGCTTATGACAGCGTTTGCTGGCTCAATTGGCATTATTGGTATTGCGGCAATTCTGGCGCTGGCAAATGGTGCAAACGAGTACATCAAGAAGGTTGAGGAAGATACGCTTTCAATGTACCCACTCACCATCTCTGAGCAGTCCGTTAATATTTCTTCCTTTATTTCTGGAAGCGGCAGTAGCTCTGACTCGGCTGACGCTCAAGGCCAAGATGTTCAGAATGAGATGACGCAAAATCAGAAGAATGCAGAGGCTGCAAAGCTGGAAAACCAACCTGCTGAGGGTGCTATTCCTACTAATGCAAGGCTGGGTATGCAGGCAGAAAGTATTGGATCAAATGATTTGACCAGCCTGAAGGCGTTTCTCGACAATAATGGTGGAGGAATCAACTCGTACGCAAGTGCTATCACGTACGGCTATTCCGTAAGTCCTTTTATATACCTGCCCGCAGGCGCGGACTCTGGCTCTTCTGACCCTGTTCAGGTGCAGCCAGACGTTACCTTCTCTAAGGTATCGCCTAAGATTCCGTCATATAGTCCGCTTGCTTCATTTGCAAGCACCACGCTGTTTAGTGAGCTTCCGGGAAATCCTTCCATTTACGAGGACCGCTATACGGTTCGTGCTGGTAGATGGCCTACTGCTTGGAATGAGGCTGTTCTGGTGCTGCGTCCAAACGGCACTATGGATGACTTTTTGGAGTACACGCTTGGTCTGCGTGATTACGCTGGTCTGCGCTCTACCGTTGATAAAATTGCAAGTGGAGAATCTGGCACTATCGAAGAGTCTCATAATACATACACCTACGACCAGCTGATGTCTCCAACGTTTAAGCTGGTTATGCCTTATCAGCGCTATGTATGGGACGGAAATCTTGGTGTCTGGACAGACAAATCCGATGATCAGTCATACATGAATGACCTCATTGCTAACGCACCCGACCTGCATATTGTTGGTGTTGTTCAGGCAAAAGACCCAACTACCACAGGAGCGCTTTCTGAGGGCATTTACTACACGCCACAACTGACTCAGAAGATGATTTCTGATGCAGAGGCATCTCCTATTGTTCAGGACCAGATGAATCGTTCGGATGTTGATGTTTTCACTGGTAAAACCTTTGGGGACGAGAAGAACGGTCAAACTTCTGAGGGACTTTCTATCGGCTCTCTCATTTCCGTTGATCCTAACGTGCTGTCCTCAGCGTTTAACTTTAATCCACAGGCACTGAACTTCTCGTCAATTAATCTGTCTGGGCTGGATATGTCCTCGCTTGACCTTTCTGACGTGCAGCTACCAGCTTTTGATCCGTCACAGCTTAATCTGTCTGACAGCAATGTACTGTCTTCCGTTACGTCTTCACTTGATCCAGCTGCGCTGGCCGCGGCTTTCCCAGAGCTTTCTGCAGCAGACATTCAGCAGATTCTTTCTGGCATTACCGTTAATTTCAAACCAGGAGGACAAGCTGCTATTTCCTCGCTCATGGGCAACATTGCTCTGGGATGGAACTCTTGGAGTGCTGCTAATCCCGGCAAGACCATGGCAGACTACCTTGCAACAGATCAGGTGCGTACGCAGATTGTGACTACGGTTTCTTCTGCGGTTGATACCGATGACCTGCAGCAACAGCTGGTTACTGCTCTGGCAAATAAACTGGGAACCAATCCAGACCTCCCAAGCGTCCAGGCTGAGGTTTCTCAGAGGCTTATGAGTGCTTATCAATCACAGATTGCAAGTGCACTTTCTGCAGCTATTACGCGTGCTATGAGTGCGTACGTGCAGTCTGCGCTAACCAGCGTGATGACGCAGGTTGCTTCCAGGATGCAAAATCAGATTGCAGGCGCTCTCAATACAGCTATGCAGGGCGTTGCGGCAAATATGTCCAATGCTATGCAGATAGATAAGGCAACGCTCGCTAGTGCCTTTAAGCTCAATGCTGACCCATCGCAGCTCGCAGCTATTGCCGCGTCAATGCTAAGGGCAACGCCGGCAACGTATGAGTCAAATCTTTCTAAGATGGGATATGCGGACCTTAATAAGCCCACGTCAATCAATATTTATCCTAAAGACTTTGCAAGCAAAGAGAAGATTGTTGAAATTCTTAATACGTACAACGCTGATGCAAAGGCTGCAGGTGAAGAGTCTAAGGTAGTTACCTATACGGACATTGTTGGTGCGCTGATGAGCTCCGTTACGCTGATTGTTGATATGATCTCGGCGATGTTGATTGCGTTTGTTTCTATCTCGCTTGTTGTTTCCAGCATTATGATTGGCATCATTACGTTTATCTCGGTACTTGAGCGCAAAAAGGAGATTGG
>CAUUFE010000069.1:0-4503 GCA_963544415.1 uncultured Atopobium sp. | reverse complement strand
CAAATGGATCGCGTTTCTCGTCATTAACCTCAACGCGTTCACCTGCGCGAAGCTGATCAAGATCTCTGCCAGAAAGCACACCATAGCCGTGGTCAGAACGAACCGAGAAGTACACGTCACCCGAAGGCACCGCGTAAGCGTGACCCTGCTCAATCAAAGATTGAATCATCTGAAGCATAGCTTCGATCTCGTGCGTTGCGCGCGGACGAATATCTGGATCTAGAATATTGAAGCGATGCATCTGCTCGATAAACGCCTGTGAAAACTCTTCAGATACCTCCTGCGCAGTTCTTCCCTGCTCAATAGCTCGCTGAATAATCTTGTCGTCAACGTCAGTCAAATTCTGAGCAAAGGTAACCTCAAAACCTTTATGCATCAGATAACGGCGAATAACGTCAAACGAGAGGAAGGTACGGGCGTTTCCGATGTGAATCTGATCGTAGACCGTTGGACCGCACACGTACATGCGGATCTTGCCCTCATCGATTGGCTTGAACTCTTCTTTTTTATGCGTCTGAGTGTTATAGACAAGCATGTATACTCCTCGCAACCATTGTGTATTGGTGTAAGTATAAACGGTTTGTGAAAAACCTTTACGTTCCATACCTTACCTATCAAAATTAAATTTTGTTACCACTCGCGGATTTGTGCTGGATTGTTTTTTTGTTGTATTAAACTCAACGAACAAAATTTAAAGAATTTATATTTTTAATTAAAACTGCAAAGAACTATAAGACGACAAGAAATCTTGCTCTTACCAACTTCAGAAGGTGATTCGAATGAGTAAGTTTTTTAACATTATCCGCTACTGTATATCTACCATTTTGGATAAAGGCAGTCTTGCAGTCTTTCTCTTCTTGTCATTCTTTGTCACGGCACTTATGGTTATCCAACCTCTTCTTGTTGGATTTGTGATTAATCTATTTATTACAGGAACAACTTGGAACGAAATACTTTTCTATTGCGCTGTAGTTGCCGCACTAGGAATCCTTATTGCCGGCTGCTCCTATCTTGCTAAAACACGGTATTGTCAGTTACAGATCGATTCTGCGTTTACTATTGAGCGACAGCTGATTGATAAGATTCAACATGCAGATTCATCGTTTTTCTCGTCATATGATTCTGGTCATTACCGCCAGACGGTAAATAATGATGCTAATGACGTTTCGACTTTTATACTTACACAATGTGTGAGCTTTGTAACAACTATGGCCGCCGTCTTAGGCACACTTGCGATTATTTTATATTTGAACCCATTAACTGCCCTTGTAACAGTTGTTTTGCTGATGGTGAGCTTTATTATTTATAAGCAAATTCAAGCATCGGCCTATAAAAGATATAGAGAATCTAAAGAATTAAGATCTCAGTACGGATCTATTGAACTCTCGCAGTTTACTGACGTAGAATTTATCAGGCGTCATTCTCTCTTTGAGCGTTTCTTTAATCAACACTATGCTGTCAATCAAAAGCTTCGTAGTGCCATTCATCAGCAGTACCAACTGGAGTTTGGCGTACAGGAATTAAACAATGCTGTAATTGCTGTATTTCAAGCCATTGTGTTTATTACCTGTGCCTATCAAATTTTTCTTGGAGCACTACAACCTGGCTATATTGCAACCATTTCGAGCTATTTTACATCGCTCTTAGGTTCTATTACGCTTCTTATGGAATTTGGCATGGCTTATCAGAGCATTACGGTAAGCCTTAATCGAATTGAACAGATTCTTGATTTACCTCAAGAATCTGTTGGTAACATCATTCCATCAGACAACATCAATCAAATTACCTGCACAAATGTATCTTTCTCTTATCCGCATACAAATAAAGTACTGATGAACAACTTGTCTTGTAGTTTTGCGAAGGGAAATATATACGCTATTACAGGTGGTAACGGAACAGGCAAATCTACATTTCTGAAACTCATTAACGGAGAGTGGTCTTCTCACCTATCAGGCAATATTGCCATTAATGAAGACTTGCTAGCTCAAATTAATCAGTATGAACTCCGAAAAAATACTCTTGGATTTACCGAACAAGAGCCAAGCATTGTTGACGATACGGTGAGAAATAATCTGACGCTACTCTGCAAAAACCAACCAACAGATGAAGAGATAATCAGCTATATCAAGCTGTTCAATTTGGAAAAATTGCTGCTTGGAGACGATCAAAATCTTGACGTTCGCCTCAATGAACGAAGCTCTGCTATCTCTGGTGGAGAAAAGCAAAAGATTGCAATTATCCGCATGATGCTTATGAACCCAAGTGTTATGTTGCTTGACGAGCCAACTTCTGCATTAGATCAAAAAAGTGTTGATGTTCTTCTTGATCTTCTGAAGAAGGTCAAACAAGACCACATAATACTTCTCATATCTCATGACCCTAAAGTGGTGAAGGCAGCCGACCATATCGTAGAGCTGTAACTTATTACGAGCTACGTCCCAGCTTACGCGCTATGTCCCAGCTTATGCGCTACGTCCCAGCAGGACAACTGCCCAGGCAGCAATGCCTTCTTGATTGCCCACAAAACCAAGGCCCTCGGTAGTGGTTGCTTTTACGCCAACTTTATCTGGCGAAACACCCATGACCTCAGCCATGCGGTTTCTCATAGCATCGCGATGAGGGAGTAGCTTAGGCGCTTGAGCTGCAACGGTGCAATCGCAGTCCAGAAGTTCAAAACCCTTATCGCGAACAAGCTGCATAACATGGGATAGGAGCACCATCGAATCAGCGCCCTCATAAGCGGGGTCTGTATCGGGGAAAAGCTGGCCAATGTCGCCAGCGCGCAGAGCTCCTAGCAGGGCGTCCATAAGCGCATGAGCTAAAACATCAGCATCGGAGTGGCCGAGAAGACCCTTGGTGTGCTCAATTTTGATGCCACCTAAGATAAGATCTCTGCCTTCTACCAGGCGATGAACATCGTATCCGTGGCCAATTTTAAGCTCCGGCATGCTCACTCTACAGCCCCACTTCCAGTTGCACCTTCTACCAGGCGACGGCTGAGCGTAGCTTCAACAATTGCAAGGTCAGACGGGTAGGTAACCTTCACGTTTTCTCGTTGCGATTCAACGCACAACACCGTAAGACCCAACCGCTCAACAAGCGATGAGTCGTCGGTTCCCTGATAACCCTCTTGGCGAGCTACTTCGTGGGCTTCAAGAAGCGTACGTGTCTTGAATACCTGAGGGGTCTGAGCAGCCCAGAAAGTTGAGCGATCAGGTGTATCTACAATGGTTACACCGTCCACGCGCTTCAAGGTATCAGTTGCGCGGTGAGCCAAAATTGCTCCTGCAATCTTAGGTGACTTGCGAACCGTGCCAATGACCTGCTCGATTGTTTCTACCTCAATAAGAGGACGAACCGCGTCATGGACAGAAACAAAATCATATCCAGCAGGCACTACCTGGAGCGCGTTGTAAACCGATTCCTGCCTGGTAGCACCAGACGTTGCAAAGTGCACGGGCTTGTGAAGCACAAGCTTGCCCAAAACACCCTCTTGAACTGCAGCGCGTTTCTCGTCAGAGCAAGCAATCACAATGTGAGCCACGCTTGGCGCATGATCAAACGCAAGGATTGACCAGCTCATCAACGGAAGGCCACAAACAGAAATAAACTGCTTACCGTCGGGATATCCAAAGCGCTCGCCAATGCCGCCAGCCACAATGACGGCAACGGTATCGGCTTTTGCTCCATGTGTTGAAAGGCGAGAAGGACGTGGTTTTGACACAACCTTTGCGCAGGTGCTGCTTGCAGCCATTATTCTGACTTACCCCACATCCTGCGAAGACTGTTAGCAAGCGCACCGGGGTTCTCGACACCCAGAGATTTAAGGCTAGACGTATCGTTTTCTGCAACGTGAAGCAGCTGCTGCAGGTTATCGTAGGCGTCAACAATTCTGGCCGCAATCTCATCGTTGACCACGTGAACGCGAGAAAGTGTGCGCAGGCCCAGAGGCTCCATGGACGCATCTTCTCCGCGGCCATCGGAGTAGCCAAGAATCTGACCAACACTTTCTGCAGAGCGAAGCTCAGTATTGGCTGTCTCGTGGAAGCGACGACGGATGGCGCGCGCCTCTTCAGCAGAAGAATCTACCGCGTAATCGCGAATCATCAGGTTATAAGCCTCGTCGATGCCACCCAAATATTCCTCACGCTGCATAGCGGTAGTTTTGCCTTCGCTACCAAGCTCCAAAAGGCACGCATCAAGCTGATCAGCGGCACTAAACAAAACCTCAAAGAGATAGAAAATGCCTGCTACATCACCAAGAGTAACGTAGTTATCAAGCTCAAGAGCTGTCAGGCGCAAAAGTGCGCGATCAAGCTGCTGGCGCGTATTTTGCATGGCAACCGAAAGTTGGTTGACAGTAGACATAATGGCTGGTACCGACTTCAGCGGAATAACGTGACCATCAACGTAGACCGTAATCAACGAACGGCGAGAAGACACTGCAATCACAATTGCCTTGGTGAGCAAACTCATGCGAGCAGCAGTACGATGACGAGTGCC
>CAUUFE010000068.1:0-4657 GCA_963544415.1 uncultured Atopobium sp. | reverse complement strand
TCGGTATTCGGTATTCGGTATTCGGTATTCGGTATTCGGTATTCGGTATTCGGTATTCGGTAAATGGTAACCAAAATCAAGAAAAAACCAGCTCCCTGCACACACGGGAAGCTGGTCATCTTACTAGTAGCAATTTGCCTCGTCGTCTTACGATTCCTTTGGCTGCGTCGAGTCGCCCTCGGCGTTAGCGTCAGAAGGAGTGGAGCTTGGCATACCAAGCAGACGCTGCATTACCATCTCTGGGCTGGTCTCGCTATAACGAACAAGCGAGGTGATGCGTTCGCGCATGTGGTACTCGTGGAGCTCATCCTCAAGCACGCGAATGCGTTCACGCAACTCATCGATAAGATCGTCCTTCTCGAGAGCTCGTTCACGCATGTCCAAAATGCGCACAACACCGGCAAGATTGATGCCCTCGTCCGTCAGCTTTGAGACAAGATTAAGACGGTCAATGTCCGCGCGAGAATACAGGCGCGTGTTGCCCCTGGAACGGCCGGGGTTAATCAGGCCCTTCTGCTCGTACACGCGCAGCGTCTGCGGATGCATGCCTGTGAGCTCGGCCGCAACGCTAATCATGTAGAGCGGCTTGTTACGACCGTCATCCTTCTTTCGAGCCATTACCGCTCCTCTCGGTAGCTGCGCTCGTCAGCGTCAAGCAGCGCTTGAAGAGCGTCTCGCTCCTTCTTGGAAAGTTTTGTTGGAACTTTAACGTCCACCGAAACATACAGCGCGCCGCGAGTTGCAGGATCCTTTACGCGAGGAGCACCCAAGTTCTTGAACCTGAACGTTTTTCCACTCTGTGTACCTGCGGGAACCTTGAGTCGCACCGTAGTTCCATCAGGCGTTGGCACGTCAACCGAAGTACCCAAAGCTGCCTCGTAAATGCTCACTGGCAGCTTCATGCGCACGTCAGCGCCATCTCGCGAGAAGACCGGATGAGCTGCAACGTTGATGGTAACCACAAGGTTGCCTCGTGGACCGCCATTAACGCCGTACTCGCCATGCTTCTTGTAGCGCAGCTTCATGCCATCGTAAGCACCAGCTGGCACTTTGATGGTCAGCGACTGCTCCTCACCAGTTGAAGGCACGCGATACGTTGCCTTGCGAGAAGTTCCCTTAAATGCCTCGTCAAACGATACGTTTACGGACATAGTAAGGTCACTACCTGCAACGGGACGGTTTGCTCGCCCGCCAAAGATATCGGCAAAGTCAAAGCCGCCAGCTCCCGCGCCTGCGCCGCCACCAAAGCCGCTAAAGAAATCGGCAAAGTTGGCGCCGTTTACGTTGGTGGTATAGGTGAACCCACCCTGACGACCACCAAATCCGCCTCCAGGAATGCCGCCAAATGCGAGCATTTGGTCATACTCCTGGCGCTTCTTATCATCAGAGAGCGTGTTGTACGCTTCCGAAATCTCTTTGAACTTGGCTTCATCGCCACCTCTGTCAGGGTGGTATTTAGCTGCAAGTTTCCTAAACGCTTTTTGAATATCAGACTTCGAGGCGTCGCGCTTCACGCCAAGAACGTCATAAAAAGTCTTACTACCTGCCATTCAGCACGGCCTCCTCTCTAAAACTACCTTGTTTACTCAGCTGCGCCGTTTGTAGCTGCACCGTTCGCCGCTGCACCGTCAGCAGATGTATCATCTACGACTTCAGCGTCATCTGCGACTTCTGGCTCTGCTGGGCGCTTTGGACCGCCATGAGTAACAACAACCATTGCACTACGAATATCTTTGCCTCCCATGCGATAGCCCTTTTGATACACCTGAGCAACGGTCTCATCATATGCCTCGGTGTCCTCAATCTGGCTCACCGCCTGATGAGAGAGAGGATCAAAGGCCTCACCCACAGGGTTGACTACCTCAACACCCTCTTTGTTCAAGACGCCCACAAGCTTATTACATACTGCGGAGACGCCCTCAACAAACTGCTGAGCTGCAGGGTCTGTCAGGTTGTCCGCGTGCTCAATGGCGCGCTCCAAGTCATCAATAACGGGGAGAAGGTCAACTACCAGCTTCTCTGTTGCGCGCTGGCGCTCATCAAGACGCTCCTGAGCGGTACGACGACGGTAGTTATCCCAATCAGCCTGCAGGCGCAAGAAGCGATCATTTGCCTCAGCTGCCTGCTGCTTTGCTGCCTCAATCTGGTCAGAAACCGAGTCCAGCTCGTTCTGCAGGCGGTCGCGCTCCTGAGCTGCACGCTGAGCGTCAGCAGCAATCTCTGCCTCAGCCGTCTCTTCTCCACGACGAATTGCCTCAGCAACCATCTCTTCTTCGGTCATCGGACGGCCTGTGCCAGCCACGCCAGCTGCGCCGTTGGCAGCGGTCGCGTTGCCATCAAGCGTCTGACTTGCGGAACCATCTCCCACAACGCCGACGGCGCCTACGGTTTCATCACCGTTATTCTCGTTATCAAAGGAAGTGCCAACCTTGTTCTGATTCTCTGTTGTCACTGCCATCACCTCCCTATGTGTAGAAGGCGGCCAAACGTTTCCGCCAGCCGCCTCCGAGTCATATCACATTGTCTACCAGCTACTGCACCAAGTTACCCAAGCGCATATGCCGAGAAACTCAGATTAGTTCTGGTTCTTATCGTCGTCGACAACCTCGTAGTCTGCATCAACAACGTCTGGCTCAGAAGGGTTACTTGCTGCGCCGTTGTTGCCAGCGGTCTGAGCCTGAGCGTCTGCGTAGACAATCTCTGCGAGCTTCTGTCCAACCTCGGTGAGCTTCTCGCCAGCCTTCTTGATTGCCTCAATGTCGGTGCCATCAAGCGCGGTCTTAGCCTCAGCAACAGCCTCTTCAACGGCCTTCTTCTGATCCTCTGGGACCTTCTCGCCAAGGTCTTTGACGGTCTGCTCGGTGCTGTATGCCAGGGAGTCTACCTGGTTGCGGACCTCAATCTCGTCCTTGCGCTTCTTGTCTTCCTCAGCGTGGGACTCTGCGTCCTTGACCATGCGGTCAACTTCATCGTCGGACAGAGCGGTGGAGCCAGAAATGGTGATCTCCTGGGACTTGTCGGTTGCCTTGTCCTTAGCGGTGACCTTCAAGATGCCGTTTGCATCGATGTCAAAGGTAACCTCAATCTGAGGAATGCCGCGCTGAGCAGCAGGAATACCAGTAAGGTTGAACTTACCAAGGCTCTTGTTGTCAGAAGCCATCTCACGCTCGCCCTGGAGGACGTGAATCTCAACGGAAGTCTGGTTGTCAGCTGCGGTAGAGTAAACCTTTGTGCTGGAAGTTGGGATGGTGGTGTTGCGGTCGATGACCTTGTCAACAACGCCGCCAAGGGTCTCAACGCCCAGGGACAGTGGGGTTACATCCAGCAGCAGGATGCCGGAAACGTCGCCGGTAAGAACGCCGCCCTGAACAGCTGCGCCGTCTGCAACAACCTCGTCTGGGTTGACGGACATGTTAGGCTGCTTGCCGGTCATGCTCTTGACCAGGTCCTGAACAGCTGGCATACGAGTGGAGCCGCCGACCAGAATGACCTCGCTGACGTCGGAGAGCTGAAGGCCTGCGTCCTGGAGTGCCTTGGTTACAGGAGCTTTGCAGCGGTCGAGAAGATCGCGGGTGATGCGCTCAAACTCTGCACGAGTCAGGGTGTAGTCAAGGTGCTTAGGACCAGATGCGTCTGCAGTGATGAATGGCAGGTTGATCTGTGCCTGCTGAGCGCTGGAGAGCTCCTTCTTGGCGTTCTCTGCAGCCTCCTTAAGGCGCTGAAGTGCCATTGGATCCTTGCGGAGGTCAATACCGTTATCGGAGTTGAACTTGTCTGCAAGCCAGTCGATGACGCGCTGATCCCAGTCGTCGCCGCCCAGGTGGTTGTCGCCGTTGGTTGCAAGAACCTCAACAACGCCGTCTGCAAGGTCAAGCAGGGAGACGTCGAAGGTACCTCCGCCGAGGTCGAAAACGAGAACCTTGTGGTCCTGGTCCTTCTTGTCCAGACCGTAAGCAAGAGCTGCTGCGGTTGGCTCGTTGACAATACGCTGAACGTTGAGGCCAGCAATCTTACCTGCGTCCTTGGTTGCCTGACGCTGTGCGTCGTTGAAATATGCTGGGACGGTAATAACAGCGTCGGTTACAGGCTCACCAAGGTACTTCTCGGCGTCTGCCTTCATCTTTGCAAGCGTCATAGCACTGATCTGCTCTGGGGTATAGTCAACGCCCTCAATCTCGACGACTGCGCGGCCGTCAGTGCCAGCCTTAACCTTGTAAGGGACAGTCTTAATCTCAGACTGTACCTCATCAAACTTGCGGCCCATGAAACGCTTGATGGAGAAAACAGTGTTTATAGGGTTGGTGACAGCCTGGTTCTTTGCTGCTTTACCAACAATGCGGTCACCGTCAGCACGGAAGCCGACGACGGAAGGAGTTGTGCGGTCTCCCTCTGCGTTTACGATAATAGTTGGCTCTCCACCCTCAAGGACAGCCATAGCTGAGTTTGTAGTACCCAGGTCAATTCCAAGAATCTTACCCATTGTGAATCATCCTTTCCTCTGTATGTGTTCCGTTTGGCGAGAAACCCCACAGGTAGATGACTTGAAAAGGGGCACAAGCTAACCGCGAACACATACTGTGTTTCTGCTTTACGGTTTTGCTTATACCCCTATGTCTGACTTATATACATAATCTAAGTCAGTTTGTAGTAGATTTTT
>CAUUFE010000067.1:0-4845 GCA_963544415.1 uncultured Atopobium sp. | reverse complement strand
CAAGCTCCGCAGCAGCCATCGCTTCTCTCGCCGCGTGTGGTCCACGCGATTCTGCAGCCAACTCAAGCTCCGCGCAAAACCAAAACTCCTCGGCTCCCCTTGTCTTAACCACCTTCACCGTAATTCAAGACATGGCTTCTCGCATTGCAGGCGAGTTTTGCCAGGTAGAATCCATCACCAAAGCCGGCGCCGAAATCCACGACTACGAGCCTACGCCCGACGACCTCAAGCGCGCGCAAAAAGCCCAGCTCATCCTCAACAACGGCCTGGGGCTTGAGCGCTGGTTTGAGCGCTTCGTCGATGACTCGCCTGCTAAGCGCGCCGACCTCAGCGAAGGCATCACCGCCATCCCCATCGCCGAGGGCGACTACCAGGGCCAAGCCAATCCGCATGCGTGGATGTCGCCCGCAAACGGCAAGATCTATGTCGAGAATATCGTCCGCGCGCTAAGCAACCTTGTCCCTGACCACGCCAAAGACTTCGAAGCCAACGGCGACGCATACAAAAAGGAGCTCGACAACATTTCCTCCCACCTGATTGAGGAACTCAGCGCCCTGCCGGAAAACCAGCGCACGCTTGTGACCTGCGAGGGAGCGTTCTCATACCTGTGCCGCGACACCAACATGAAGGAGCTCTACCTCTGGGCCGTTAACGCCGCTGATGAAGGCACTCCGCAGCAGATTGCCAAGGTTGTCGAAACGGTAAAAGCTCAGCAAATCCCCGCAGTATTCTGCGAATCCACGGTAAGCCCCAAAGCAATGCAGCAGGTAGCCGACGAGACGGGCGCTGTCCTCAAAACTGACGAGAAGAACATCTTGTACGTAGACTCCCTTTCGGAAGCTAGCGGCCCCGTGCCCACCTATCTTGACCTGCTGCAACACGATGCAGACGCAATCGTATCTGGTCTCATGGGAAGGTAATTGTTCGATGAATCTTTGTGTTTCGCAACTTTGCGCCTGGTACGAGAAAAAAGACCGCGAGAAACCCGTCATTTATGACGTGAATTTCTCGCTTTCAAAAGGAGATCTTTGCGCACTTGTTGGCGTCAATGGCGCCGGAAAATCTACGCTCTTCAAAGCACTGATGGACACCATCGCATGGGAGGGGTCACTTACTTGGGGTCAGCAACCTCTTTCACAGGCGCGCAAGCAGGGAAAAGTCGCTTACGTCCCTCAAACGGAGGCAATTGACGCAACGTTTCCGCTGCTCGTAAAAGACGTTGTTATGCAGGGTAGATATGTTCATCAGGGCTGGATGCGCATACCTTCCACTCAGGACAAAGAGCTGGTCACCCGGGCACTTGAACGCGTTAACCTAGCTGACCTTGCAGATCGTCCACTTGCCCAACTCTCGGGCGGACAAAGAAAGCGTGTTTTTGTAGCGCGCGGAATTGCACAAGCCGCTGAACTGATGTTTCTTGACGAACCATTTGCGGGAGTAGACGCTCGCTCTGAGGCCATTATCACCGAACAGCTCAATAACCTCAGTAAAGAAGGCAAAACATTGCTTGTTTCAATTCACGACATCAACCTAGCTCAGCAAAAATTCCCGCTTTGCCTGGTCATCAATAAAACCATCACCGCGCAGGGTTCCTCAAAAGAAATTCTTTCTGGAGACGCCCTCCTGCAGAACCTTGGAATTTCTGAAGACACCCACATTGAGGAGGTGCTTCATGCCTGAGGTAGATATTCTCCAATACGCATTCATGCAGCGAGCCCTCATTACCGGTATTGCAACTGCCGTAGTCTGCGGGCTTTTAAGCTGCTGGATCACTCATATGGGATGGTCGCTCATGGGCGACGCCATCTCCCACTCTATTCTTCCGGGCGTAGTCATCGCTCACCTGTTGGGACTTCCCTATCTAGTGGGAGCGCTGGTGTTTGCCCTTATTACCGTGGTGTTGGTCGGACAAGTCAAAAAGAGCCAAATTGTGCGACCTGATACTGCTATCGGTATCGTATTTACTACGTTTTTTGCACTTGGAACAGTTCTCATATCAAAAGTTCCAAGCCAGATTAACTTATCGCACATACTTTTTGGCAATCTTTTAGGAGTCACCACCCCCGATATGCTGCAAGTTCTTTGCATTGGTCTACCAATTGCAATTCTGCTTGTCCTTAAAAATAAGGACCTGACCTTACTTTCATTTGATCCAACGCAGGTCCAGGCAATCGGCCTTTCCACCAAAACGCTCACTTCATTTTTGCTTGTTGCCCTAGCCCTCGCGATTGTCATATCACTCCAGGCGGTTGGCGTAATTCTGTCCGTTTCGCTCCTTATTGTTCCAGGCGCCTGCGCAAGACTTCTTACTAATCAGATGCGCCATATGCTCTGGATTTCTCCTCTCATTGCTACGGTCAGCGTTTTAATTGGAATAACAGGCAGTTATTACCTAGATGCCTCTTCTGGAGGCATGATTGGACTGACCCTCGGCGTGGTTTTTTGCATCATTTTTATACTAAAGAGTTTGCCTAGGTTTACTTTTGGGCATATACTAGACAAGAACTAAGAAAGGAGGACCAATGCATACCACACTGAGCGCTTCAAAATCCCAGCTTACTCACGCGACTCGTGCGCAAAAACTCTTGCATAGGCAAGCATCAGCGGCATTAAGAACATCCATTGGTCTTATGGTCGGAGCTCTTCTTATTGCAATTGTCCATTAAGGCTTTATCTCATAAATCACCCAGATTTGGCGAGAAACCCCCTCCTATTCAAAGGGTTTCTCGCTAAATTTTTATATAAGTGTTTGAACAAGAATGCCCACAGACACCGACGCAAGGTTAGACAAGATTGAAAGTGTCCATGGAGCGTCGCTTACTCTTTTTACCTTGTAAATGAGACCTTCAACAGCAATAACGGCCAGCTCAACCGCTATGACGCACGCCCAGTACTGAACGTCGTTAGCAACCACATTAACAAGGACACTTGTGATAAAAACAGCGATTGGATTAGTAAGCACCTGTGCAGCCACAACAATCAGCAGCGCATGATTGTCTTTAACGCCAAGCGATTTTGCGACAATAAGCTCAACAGTAATAGTCAGAATCAGACAAAACGCAAATATCGGAATAATGGTTATCAAATACGGCAATAAAAATATTTGGTCATCCATGCCATTAGCCTTCTACTTGTTTGTCTTCATCAACAAGATAGTCTTCAGCCGTGCACTCATCTTCAACCGCAAGCTCATCAACCTGATCAGATAGCTCTGCGATTAGATTATCTTCCTCTACAGCCTCAACAACTTGTGCTGCCTGGAACATACGCTCATGATCAAATGGCCCTGTAGCCACGGAATCTTTGACTAACGTAAGACCTACACCCAACGCAAGTGCCGAGACCAAACTGATACCAGAGAGCATTACAGGATGTTCAATACGGAATCCTACGAGCGCAGGTAAAGCGCCTATCGCCAAAGAGAAGCTGGCCAAGCCAAATGCGGTTCCCTTTGCTTCGTGCAAAATATTAGCCAAAGAAGCCAGCGTTATCGCCATTGTAAAGTTAAAGAAAAACGCAGCTAGGAGGCCCATAAGAGGCATCTCCCATGAAGGAACAAATAAGGTAGCCGCGGCAATGAGCGAGAAAATAGCTGTAGTTCTAAAACCAATACGGTCAGCAACTATTCCACCAAGGGCTTTACCTGCAAATACACCAAGAATGCTCAAAGCCAACAGGAGCATTTCGCTCTTCCAAGGAAACGCCATGACTATGCCGGTGTAGCTTCTGAGCGCAACCACAAAGCAGAGCAAGAAGATTGCAAGCAAAGTGCGAGAAGAAAACTCAGGAATGGCAAAGGGAACGTTATGTATATTCCAATACTTTTTATTAACTTTTTGCACCACTCGGGTAATGCTTGCGCATAAGAACAGTAAGACAAGCAGCGAAAACGCAACTTGAAGTCTTCCGTACTGTGCGCTAAACGTGCCTAAAAATACTCCTACCGCGCCTGTTGCAATAAAGATTCCCGATGGGCCCGCGTGTTTTTGCGAGATATTAAGTACGCAAAGTCCTCCTGCGCAGTGGAAAAGCGCATTTCCAGCAGCAAGCAACAAAACAGCAAGCCACTCAAATAACGCAAAAGGAACAAGTGAAAGCAAAACTCCACCGCTGACCAGCGCATATGAGAGCATCGCAGCGAGTGAGTTTTTATCTAGCTTGTCCAGGGCAATACCAACTGGCAGCTGAAACGCAAAAGCAACAACGTCATAAAGCAGAATGCTCAGTGCAACCAATTCAAGCGAACCTTGGCCAGACTCTCCCAACACTCGGCTTACCGCACAGAGCATGGTAGACACGCATGCAAAGTCAACTACAAAATGGCACAACGCAAATGCAAAAGTAGTGACTTCTTTTTTGGGGAGAAGTTCCTGTGTTGTAGACAAGGTTTTACCTGGGTCGCCTTATGATCATGATGACGCCAATTACTACTGCAAGAATAGAAATTGCAGCCACGACCAGGAAACTAGAATCCCTCTCAATGTTTGGCGTAGAAATAACATCAGCTAATGCAATGACTGGAAGTGCAAATGCCATTACAAATGCGCAGGCAGCAAGCATAATTTTGTGGGCTGATTCCAAACCAGAACGTAGATGACGATACAGTGACATAGTACCTCCTTCATCAACTTTTTAATATTTTACCAGCATGCACGCCATGCTCCAAATACACTCCCGTAAACGGCAGAAAAAAGCGCCCGACAAACATCAGGCGCTGTGCAGTTAATTGAGGTTTTTTCGCAACATGCTAGGTTTAACGTTGCAGTTATCCCGGCTTTTAACCTTGCACGGATTAGTTTTCAGCCTTCTTGATCTTCTCGCCAAGTTTTTTATCAATGACGACGT
>CAUUFE010000066.1:0-4908 GCA_963544415.1 uncultured Atopobium sp. | reverse complement strand
GGCCCGAAATCGCCAAAAATGAGCCCCAAACCAAAGTTTGGGGCTCATTAACGTGCAAATCTCAATGGTCGTTGCAAGCAAGCGAACCTTCATGGCCGCTCGTGCATGTTTGTGCGAACATTCGCGGTCGTTCACGCTGGTCGCGCGCGCTCACGGTAGTTCGCGCTACTCGGAGAGGTACTTAGAGAACGCAGCGACCATGCCATCTGCGGTGGTCTGGCCAAAGACGTCGGCAGACTTTGCCTCGTCCATGAAGATGCCCATCAGGCTCTGAAGCATCTCCACCTGACCGCCGTCACGCATAATACCCAGGTTAACGACGAGTTTTGCTGGAACAGTATCGCCATCGCCACCCATTGGCTCAAAGTTGATTGGGTTAGAAGGCTTCACGATTGCAATGTAAGGCTTCTCAAGGTTGACAGGATCAGTATGTGGAATAGCAATCTCACCTGCAGGAAAAGCGAGTCCGGTTGGATAGTTTTTCTCGCGAGTTGAAATTGCATCTTTCCAGGTGTTCTTGATGTAGCCGAGGTTGCTCAGACGGGTCTCAAGCTGGTCAAACAGCTCAAAGGCGTCCTTGGCCTCAATGTCAAAGAAAACGAGCTCGGGCTTTAGGAGCTCAGCGTCGGTTGTAGCCATTGCTACTCCCCTTTCTGTTGCTGGCGGCGCGCTCGCACGCGCAATCCGTTGGGATCTAGTTTTGCCTCGAGGTCAAGCAGCAGCTTGTAGACCTCTCGGGCGTCGTTGCCCTGCGCGTCGGTCATATCGCCGCAGGTCAGATAGAAGCGGCCCTGCAGCGGCGTGGCCTTGTTGATGCGCACGTACGAGCGCAGTCCTTGCGGAGCCTCTCGCACGCGAATCTGCGTGATCTGGGACAACTTGTAGGTTGATTTGTGCTTACCTGTCACAAACGTAATTGAGTCCGGGGCGAGAATAACCTGTTCAGGATAGGCATGCGCGAGAAACGCGTTGAGGATCGAGTACAGGCAAACCACAACCAGAAAGAGCATCAACCAGCGAATAAACCCGAGTGCAAACAGTACGACTGCCGCAATGAGCACGACTATCGAGACGTAGTTGGGTAGCAGCACGTCGATAAGGTAGCGTCGGCGGTCGTACGTGTACGTGACCGGGTTGGTCGCGGTCGCGGCGCGGGTCGCGGTCGCAGCGTTGACGCGGCCGTCGGCCGACAAGCGCTTGCTGGTTGAAGAGGACTTTGGAGTGGACATGGTTTCTCGCCTTTGGGGTCAAGCGGTAAACAGAGAGGCTCGCCAAGCGGAACCTGGACGAGCCTCCTTGCGATTTTCTGTAGGCAACGAGGCCTGCTCGGGACGGGACTAAGCCTCCTGAGCCTCGTGCATTGCAGCAGCCTCCTTGAGGATGCGGCTACGGTTCCACACAGCAAGTGCGCAAGCGATTGCGCCGGTTACTACAACGCCAACGATTGGGTTGATGCTGGAGAACAGGACAAACAGGCCAGACAGTGGGCTGCCGCCGTCGGAAAGGACGGTGATCAGGGAAGAACCAGCAACGCCGGTGCTACCAACTGCAGCTGCGATGTCGAAGCCAGCCTGAGTTGCAGACTGTGTGATGAGTGGAGCAAGAGCGGTGGAAATCAGCAGGCCGATGATGACGGAAACAATACCGATGATCAGGCCGCGGAAGCCGTTACCCTTGCAGACAGGTACTGCGACTGCGAGCATGTAGGTGCCAGCAGCAAGGTCGACGAATGGCAGAGTCTGGTTGCCAACTGGCTGAAGCAGAAGTGCAAACAGAACCATCAGAGGAATGCAGATAAGAGCCAGGGACAGGGTGACTGGGTGACCAACTGCAACTGCAGAGTCAAGGCCAATCCAGATGTTGCCACGGTTCTTAACGCGCTGCTGGATGAAGTTAGAAGCTGCCTCGGAGATTGGCAGGAGACCTTCCATCAGGAGAGCTGCCATACGAGGGATGAGGATCAGAACGGAACCAAGGGTGACGCCGATGGTCAGGATCTTGGTGATGGAGCCTGCGACGTCAGCAGCGTCGAAGTATGCAACGCAGCCGATGATGAGGCCGATGACGGTACCGATGAACAGTGGCTCGCCGAAAACGCCAAAGCGCTTCTGCATGGACTCGACGTCGATGTCGATGTCGCGAACGCCAGGGATCTTGTCGATCAGCCAGTTCAGACCCATAGCAACTGGTGCGTAAGCAAGCGAGAAGCCCTGGGAGATAGAAACGCCTGGCATGTTGAGTGCCTTCTGGACGTCCTTTGCGGTTGCGTCAGCAAGAACAAGCAGGATGACCTCGTCGATGATTGCTGCAGCGAAGCCAAGCATGATGTTGTTGGTAACGTTTGCAACAAGGGAGCCGACGAATGCGTAGTGCCAGTAGTTCCAGATGTCGACGTTGACCGTCTGGGTGAAGTTAACCAGGACAAGAAGCAGGTTAACGATGAGTGCCAAAGGAATGATAACCAGACCAATGGTGGTACCGAGTGCAATTGCTGCACCTGCTGGCCAACCGACGTCGATAACGTTGAGGGTCAGACCAAAGCGGTGAATCATCTCCTGAACTGCAGGTCCAATTGCGGTGCCAAACAGCTGGTTGATGACGAGGTTAAGGCCGATAAAGCCAACGCCGACCATAAGGCCAGCCTTGAGGCTCTTACCAAAGCCTGCTCCCAGAGCGCAACCGATGATGGTCAGGATGATTGGCATCATGACTGCAACACCGAGGCCCTGAAGGAACGAGAAGAATGAAATTACTACTTCCACACTTACCTTCTTTCGAACAAAAACACAAACACCCGTCGCCGTTGGCAATCAGCCGTTGGCGCGTGGCCGAGCGGACAACCGTTGACGAGCGGGTGTAAATTACCGAACTACTTACTTGAGGATATCAAGAATCTGCTGCTCAGCAGCTGCCTTACCAATGGTGGTGAGGAAAGGAACGCCGCTAACATATGGGCAGGTAATGCTTGCAGGTGCCTCAGTAGTTGCAATGAGGATATCTGCGTCTGCGCACTGGCTGACTGCCTCGCCAATGGAGCACTTAACAATGTTGTAAGTTCCAGCAAGGCCGTTGGAATCGAGAAGATCCTTGACCTTTGCCTCAACAGCAGTAGAGGTTGCGATACCGGAACCACAAGCTACGACTACCTTTTTCATGTCTTCTCCTTCGAGACGGAACGAGATTTTCTCGCCCTAATATGTGGTTGATGTGCTGCTAGCTGCCGTGTTGCGAACGGCTACCGTGCGGTCGCGTGCTGCATGCGACTGCCGTGCTCGCGGCTTCGCTGGCGACATCAACCGATGTGCCGATGTTACCTGTTTATTGCCCGGGCTTCTCGGCTTCTAAACACTTAACGTTGGTATTGTAAACAAATTAAACAAGATTGTCCACGTTGTTTTATCTATACAACTTTTATATAGTAGATATATTAGTTTTATGAAGTACTTGCAGGTAAAACGTTTTTAACGTATTAGTTGAGTTGTTTATTTGACGTTTGAGGGGGACGCTATGACAAGGGTAAGCATCCGCGATGTAGCTGCTGAAACAGGCTACTCTCCTGCAACCGTCTCAAATGTCCTCAACGAAAAAGGCAACGTCGGAGCCAAGGCAACCCACATCATCCTGGAGGCCATTGCACGCCTTGGATACAGCCGCTCGGCTCAGATTTCTCGCATCATTTTTGCGATTGCGCGCGTCAACGGCCACATCGTCGACGAAAGCGCCTTTCAAGCGGGTGTTTATACCGGCATCGAACGAGCTGCTCGCAGACTTGGGCTGCCGTCGGCGATGGTGACCTTGGACCTCCCCGAACCCGTTACTAGCAGGAAAAACATTGCAGAGCTGGAACAAAACGAGGGAGCTGGCGTCGTTCTTCTCGCCACCGAGATTGTCTCGGACGATCAGTTTTCCTTGCTGGAAGAATTTAGCCTGCCGCTGGTGATTCTGGACAGCTGGAGCGACAAGCTGCCGTTTGACTGCGTGGTTACCGCTAACGAAACCGCAGCGTATCGCGCGTGCACGCTGCTGGTTGAGCACGGCCACGAGGTCATCGGGTACGTCGGCCACGTCGAGCGCTGCAAGAACTACCCCCTGCGCGAGCACGGCATGCGTCGCGTACTGGACGACATGCGATTCCCATTTGATGAGAACAACCGTGTGCTTGTTGATTCGGCGCCCGAGGAGGCTTATCACCAGCTGGTTGATTGGCTGGAACAGAGGCGCGACTCGCTGCCTACCGCGTTTTTCTGCGAGAGCGATAGTCTGGCAGCCACCGTTGTCCGCGCCCTACGTGAGCTGGGCATTGATGTTCCGGGTGATGTCTCGGTTGTGGGTTTTGACGACGACCGCATCTGCAAGCTGATTCAGCCTTCGCTAACCTCCGTGCACGTTCCCAAGCACGAAATGGGAGAAATCGCAGTTAAACGACTCGTTGATCAGACGACTGACGCGCATTACGCTCCCTGCATTTCACAACTCCATACGACTGTGGTTTCGCGCAAGAGCGTCAAGCAGTTGTAGCGGGCGGACGGACCGCATGCTGTGGCGGTCGTACCGGCGCAAACGGACATGGGACATGTGCCAGCATGCGCGAAACACAGCGGTATGCGATGCTGTCACCGTAACGATACGTATTTTTCGCGGTCAGTAACGTCAATATGCACGAAATTGCATATTCCGTACGTTTTATAAGCAAAATTTTCACTGGACTCGGAAAATTGCCGTTTTTGGGACCTTAGGCGGTAAAAAATGCGTTTAGTTGGGGATGGAGAAATTTAGTTCAATTTTTTATCTTTATGTTTGCCCAGGAAAGACGAAAAAGTTTTAACTATTTCTTTTACCAATTAAGTCAAAACAGCTCATTTTCAAAATGAATACACCAACTAAACGCATTTTTTACCTTTTTGGGCC
>CAUUFE010000065.1:0-5147 GCA_963544415.1 uncultured Atopobium sp. | reverse complement strand
GAACCGTCAAGGTTACCTCCGCGCTGCTTGACTCTGAGCTGCCCGTTATTGTTGACGCCGACGCGCTCAACTGCATTGCTCGCCTCACTAATAACAACCTTCCAGATTTCCCCGAGCTCACTCGTCGTACCGCTCCGCTCATCATGACGCCGCATCGTCGCGAGCTTGGTCGCCTGGTTAACCAGGTAGATAATCCTCCTGCAAGCCTGGTAGCTCAGCTTGAGGCTGCTCGCAAGATTGTCTGGGCAGACGGCGGTTCTGAGCTGGTCATTGTTGCAAAGGGCACCGCTACCGGCTGCGTGGGCGTTCAGAAAGCCGTGCTGCCAAAGCCTGGTCCCGTTACGCTGGCAACTGCTGGCTCTGGCGACGTTCTTGCTGGTACTATTGCTGGCCGCTTGGCTCAGGTTGCTGGTCAAGTTGATGACCTGCCAACCTTCTGCTCACTTGCCTGTGAGGTTCACGCATACGCAGGTCAGCTAGCTGCCGAGAAGTTCGGTGTACGCGGAGCTATGGCTGGCGACATCTGTGACGTTATTGGCCTTGCCTCCGATGCACTTGAGGAGCAGATTGCATTCCCTATGGCAGACTTTGAAGAAGCTGCGGAGTAGGTGAGCCTGATGTCGGCATATCCCCAGGATAGATGGGCTTGGATAGAGATTGATCTTTCTGCCGTCCGCCACAACGTAAAGGCGTTTAAGGCCCAGCTTAACCGCGGTGTCAAAATGATGTGTGTGGTTAAGGCTGACGCATACGGTCACGGTGCTGCTCAGTGCGCTAAAGCCATGCAGTCCGTGGGTGCCGATCAGTTTGCCGTTGCAACGGTCGATGAGGGTGTTGAGCTGCGCTGCTCTGGCATTGAGAGTCCTATTCTGGTACTTTCCGAGCCACCGGTCACTTCCATCCCAGACCTCGTTCGCTTTGACATTATGCCTTCCGTCTACACGGTGGACTTTGCTCTTGCCTACGGAGAGGCTTCCGCCGCAGCTAATAAGGTTGGCCGCTATCACCTGGCCATCGATACCGGCATGACCCGCATTGGCGTCAGGCGAGAAGATCTACTTGAGGTTCGCGGTTCTATCGATTTCCATAGGGGTCTTGAATGCGCTGGTACGTTTACGCATTTTGCTACGGCCGACGTGCTCGACAACTGGGACTTTGACCTGCAAGTTAATCGCTTTATTGAAGCGGTTACGGCACTCAAAAACGCGGGCTATGAGCTGGGCTTGGTTCACGCTGATAACACCCCTGGCACTGTTCTGCACAAAGATATCCAGTTTGATATGGTTCGCGTGGGCATTGGCCTGTATGGACTTCATCCAAGCAAGCTCACCATTCCCCGCATTGACCTGCAGCCCGTTATGAGCGTGCGCGGTCGCGTGACGCGCGTAATATATCCAGCTGTTGGCGACGGCGTTAGTTACGGTATGACGTGGCGTGTTCCTCGCAATAACATCCAGGTAGCTACCGTGCCTATTGGCTACGCCGACGGACTTGCACGTAGCCTTTCTAACCGCATGGATGTTTTGACGCGCGGAGACCGTGTCCGCCAGGTGGGTAATATCTGCATGGATCAGTTTATGATTGCTGTTGATACCGCAGGTACACACGCTAATAAGCCTGCACACGAAATTCGTCATGGTGACGTGGTTACCCTCATCGGTAAAGACGGCGACCAAGAAATCACTGCAGATGAGATGGCTGACCTTCGCGAGACCATCAATTACGAGGTAGTTTGCAACTTTGGTGCGCGCCTCGATAAGGTATACGTCTAATGGCAGTCACGCTTGATGAGATTCGTGAGCAGATTGCTGATTGCAAGAAGTGTCCGCTTTGGGAAACACGCACCAACATTGTGTTTGGTGGCCCAAATCCCACAGCTCGCGTCATGATTGTGGGAGAAGCTCCTGGTAAAAACGAGGATCTAAGCGGTCAACCTTTCGTGGGCGTATCGGGCAAAAAGCTTGACGCACTGTTAGAAGAAGTTGGCCTTTCTCGCCAGGATGTTTTTATCTCTAACGTGGTCAAATGCCGACCACCCTCAAACAGAAATCCCAAGGTAGCCGAGGTGGAAGAGTGCTCTCCGTACCTTCGCGACCAGATTCGCGCTATTAAGCCGGACGTTATTGTCTGCCTGGGAAATTTTGCAACGCAGTTTGTTATGCATACCGATAAGGGCGTGACGGAGCTGCGCGGCAAGTTTTACCAGATAGGCGCCTTTAGCGTGCTGCCTACTATGCATCCCGCATCAACTATTTACCGCAAGGAGTGGGCGCAGTTCCTCAAAGATGACCTGCGACTTCTTGCTGATTGGCTTGAGGAACACCCTCGAGGAGGCTCTTGTGACTAACCTTTCTACCAGCGCAAACAACGACACCGCCGCGAACGACGCCGCTGCAAACAACCTGCCAGAGAAAATCGCAGCCGGCACGTATGTCTCTACTACTACCGAGCAAACTATTGCTCTTGGTCAGATTCTGGGCAAACTCCTGCAAGCAGGAGACGTGCTGGTGCTCACGGGAGACCTGGGCGCAGGAAAGACACAGCTCACCAAAGGTATTGCTGCTGGCATGGGCGTCACGGACGATGTGACCAGCCCAACCTTTACCATCGAGATGGTTTACGAGGGCACAACCATGCCGCTCTACCATTTTGACCTGTATCGCTTAAACGATCCCGACCAGCTTGAGGATACCGGCCTGTATGATGCACTTGAGTCTGATGGTCCAACTATCATCGAGTGGGGAGAGCAATTTGCAGATCAAATTGGCGAGAGAACCCTTGATGTGTATGTCTCTAGGCTATCTGAGGAAGAGCTTTCGTCCGACGACGCTGAGCCTCGCCGAGAGATTCGCTTTATCCCACAGAATACTCGTGGAGAAGAGATTATTCAGTCGCTGTAATTACTGAATAAATAACGTTTTTGTCATCCAGTTATAGATATTTTTAGAATATCTATAACTGGATATTTTGGTAGTACACCTGCGATTTCTTTTCATATATACTTACTAATCCGTTGAAACATGTTCAAAAAAGAAAAACAATTGTTTTTCTTGAAATACACAAGTTAGGGAATATGAAATGAAGAAGTATTTGCATAACAACGCAAAGCTGCTCGCAATTACAGGCGTTATGGCAAGTGTGTTGGTTTTCTCGCCAGTACTTTCTGCGATAGCTCTTGCTGAGGGTACTGAGGTGGCTGAGGCAAGCGCCACAACTGAGGCCATCGCCTCAACCGAGTCGTCTGCCGCTACGACCGAAGCGACTGCTACAACTGAGACGACCACTGCTGCCTCAACAGATGATGATAGTGACGCAGAGGCAGTTGGATCTTATATGGGCGCCGATGGCATAATGCGTGAAATCCACATTTCAGTATCAACAGATGGCGGCACTTATAACGGAAAAGATTATATTCCACCAACTATTTCAGGTGATTTTAAGAGTGTTTCTTTTAGCAGTAATGTTTCGCGTGAGGGATACACACTGGTAGGTTTTTCAACAGGTTATTTTTCGCAAGAGGAAATAAACAATGCAACACCAGATATGTCGAAACCATATACTATCGATGAGAGCGGCAATGTTCATATGAATTTTGATGATATTGTTGCCTGGAGTGTTACCGACAATATTGATACAAACACTATTACGTTTCGCTATCATCTAACTACCTTATGGACACCAAATCCTGAGCCAGAGCCAGAACCAGAGCCAGAACCAGAGCCAGAACCAGAGCCCACTTCAGTTGTGCCTGCCTCTGATGCAACCCAAACTCCTGCACCAAGGCGCGAGAAGAGCGTTCTGCCTAATACAGGTGACGCAAGCTCTGTAGCAGGTGTTATCGCAGCAGCTGGCACTACTCTTGTTGCACTTGGTCTCCGCAAGAAAATGCAGCAGTAAATAGTCGCCTCCTAGTAGAAATAAATCCTTATGCCTAAGTATTTTCACAACAACACAAAGCTTCTTATTCTTTCTGGTGTTCTTGCAGGAGCATTGGTCTTCTCGCCAACATTTTCTTCTCTTGCGCTAGCAGAGGGTACTGAGGTGACAGAAGCAACTGCAACTACTGCAACAACTGCAACTAACGATGCAGCTGAAGCAACCGTCACAGCTGAGACAACCGCGGCGACTGAAGCAGCCACCGCAGCTGAGACGACTGCGACAACTGAGACAACCACTTCAGCTGAAGCTGCTGCCAGCACCACTTCAACAGATGACAATGGTGCAACTATTGTTCGTTTTTATGATCCTGAAGTTGGTTGGAATACTAGAATTAACCTTGTTGTCGGTGCATATGGCACTCAATACAATGGAAATAACTATATTCCTGCAACGATTTCAGACGACCATAAGAGCTTCACTTTTGATGGAAATATTCATCGAGATGGTTACACGCTGGTAGGATATTCGTCAGAAATACTTCTCGGTAATCAAAGGGATAACGCAACTCCTGACCAGTCGATGCCTTATACCGTTGATGCCAACGGATTTGTCCACGTGAATTTTGCTGACATTTCTTCGTGGTCCGTTACTGATGATCTTCGTGATGACACTACAACTTACTATTACGTTTTTGCTCCGCTTTGGGCACCAAATCCTGAGCCTCAGCCAGAACCAGAGCCTACTCCAGTTGTGCCTGCCTCTGATGAAACCCAAACTCCTGCACCAAGGCGCAAGAAGAGCGTTCTGCCTAATACGGGTGATGCAAGCTCTGTAGCAGGTATTGTTGCAGCAGCCGGCACTACTCTTGTTGCACTTGGCCTGCGTAAGAAAATGCAGTAGTAACCTGTGATAAGAAATTTAACTAGTAATAAATCGCTCCTAGAAACAGAAGTTCCTAGGAGCGTTCCTTTTTAGCAATTTGTGGCTCGCGGTTAGTCGAGCATTTAAGACACTCTAAAAGATATATCCCTTTGCAACAGCCCAGTTCCAGATACGGTCAGCCTGTACTTCACAGCGCTGCTTAAGTTCAGCAGTATTAGAACCTGTAAAAGTAACTTGCTGAACAGAAAGAGGAAGGTTATCTGGCCTAGTAATAGTCAAAGTTGCGCTGTTCATAGCCATACGAGCTGTCTTGTTAGTACCAAGGCGGACCTTAACAGTAAAGTAACCACGATCAACAGGCCATTCGGTAACTTCTCCGCTATTGG
>CAUUFE010000064.1:0-5229 GCA_963544415.1 uncultured Atopobium sp. | reverse complement strand
TGTTAAACCTAAAGAAAGGTGAGCTATGAGCCAGATTTTTGATGTTCACGCACGTGAGGTCCTCGATTCCCGTGGCAATCCAACCGTTGAGGTTGAGGTTGTTCTTGACGACGGCTCCTTTGGTCGTGCAATCGTTCCTTCCGGCGCTTCCACTGGTGAGTTCGAGGCTGTAGAGCTTCGCGACGGCGACAAGAGCCGTTACCTGGGCAAAGGCGTTCTGAAGGCAGTCGAGCACGTCAACACTGAGATCCGCGACCTTGTCATTGGTTGGGACGCAGAGGATCAGCGCGGCCTTGACCTCGCTATGATCAAGCTTGACGGCACTCCAAACAAGGGTCGCCTCGGCGCAAACGCTATTCTCGGCGTTTCTCTTGCTGTTGCTCACGCTGCAGCTGCTTCTGCTGAGCTTCCACTTTACGCTTACCTCGGTGGCGCAAACGCTCACACTCTTCCTGTTCCTATGATGAACGTCCTCAACGGCGGCGTCCACGCTGACAACAACGTTGACTTCCAGGAGTTCATGATTATGCCTGTTGGTGCTCCTGACTTCACCACCGCTCTTCGCTGGTGCGCACAGGTTTACCACACCCTCAAGGACACTCTGAAGTCCCAGGGCCTCAACACTGGTGTTGGTGACGAGGGCGGCTTTGCTCCAGATCTTAAGTCCAACGAGGAGCCACTTGAGCTTCTTTCCGAGGCTGTTAAGGCTGCTGGCTTTGAGCTTGGCAAGGACTTCCGCTTTGCTATGGACCCAGCTTCTTCTGAGTTCTACAACAAGGAGACCGGCAAGTATGACCTCAAGGGCGAGGGTCGCTCCCTTACCTCCGAGGAAATGGTTGCTTACTACGAGGAAATGGTCGAGAAGTTCCCAATCGTCTCCATCGAGGACGGCCTTGCAGAGGAGGACTGGGACGGTTGGAAGGTCCTTACCCAGCGTCTGGGCAAGAAGATCCAGCTCGTCGGCGACGACCTCTTTGTTACCAACACTCAGCGCCTGAAGAAGGGTATTGAGGTTCACGCTGGTAACTCCATCCTCATCAAGGTCAACCAGATTGGTACCCTGACCGAGTCCCTCGAGGCTATCGAGATGGCTAAGCGCGCAGGTTACACCGCAGTTGTCTCCCACCGTTCCGGCGAGACCGAGGACACTACCATTGCTGACCTTGTTGTTGCAACCAACGCTGGTCAGATCAAGACTGGTGCACCTGCTCGTACCGAGCGTGTTGCTAAGTACAACCAGCTTCTCCGCATCGAGGACGACCTCGCTGACGGCGCTGAGTACCTGGGCATGGACGCTTTCTACAACCTTCGCTAAACCCGCAGGTTGTGGGCTAGACGGCGTGCGTCCGGCCCGACCGAGCTGCAACGTCGTTTAGGCTGCTAGAAGCTACGAAGCCGCATCTCATTTGAGGTGCGGCTTTTTTGTGCGCGTGCGGCGGGCGTCGGGTACGTGCCGGCATGGGACAAGGAACGGCTGCGAGACCTGCGGGTTTCTCGCCACGTGCAGCGTTACTAGCGGGCACGTGGGTTCCGAAGGTGCATCCGCGCCTAGTCTGGAACGCTCGAACACACCTATGTCAGATAATCTGCTGAAAATGCGTATACATTCCGCCTAAAATGCTCATCTCATGCAGAATATCTTCATTAGATGTGTTTTTCACCTTTGATTTTGCAGATTATCTGTCATAGGTGTGTTTGCTTAACCCTGAAATTTAGGGTAATTAAATCTTTGATATATCTTCATTCATAATTATGTATATAAGACAGCACTTATACATAAATATGAATTGAGCAAACTCAGATGAGTTCAAATCACATTGCCTAAGCCATTTCACAATGCATTCGAGCTAGCAAGCTTCACTTTATCTGCAGATTCTTGCCAATCCCTCGTCAGCCGATATTACAGCACCGCAGCTCTTGCGATTTATTGAGGAAAATCGCTTTATTCTCCCGGCGTCTCACTAATGCCGCAACCTTCTGCCGCGGGTATACTTGATACGTTAACTCTCGAGAATCCGAGGCACCCATGAACACCACATCAGAGCACGCAATTCGCACAATCCTTGTCGGACAGTCGGGTGGACCAACCGCTGCCATCAACGCATCACTTGCGGGCGTTGTTCGCGCAGCTCATACCCAGGGACTTCGCGTGCTCGGGATGCGCAACGGAATCCAAGGGTTTCTTGAGGGCAAGGTTGTTGACCTGACGGAGGTACTTGAACTCACCGCATCTGAACCGAAAGCGTCCGAGCAAGCTGCCACAAATCCTGGCGAGAAGAACCTTCAGCTCCTAAGAAAAACACCATCGAGCTGGTTGGGCAGCTGTCGCTTTAAGCTGCCGGAACTTGGGACGGAACTTACCGCAACCTCAGAGTCCACGGCAGCCTCCCCTATTTACCAGCAGATCGATGCGCAGCTCAAGAAATACCAGGTAGACGCCGTTCTCTACATCGGCGGCAACGATTCCATGGACACCACAGACAAGCTGTCTCACTACTTTGCCCAGGTAGAAAGTCCCGTTCGTGTTGTTGGCGTGCCAAAAACTATCGACAACGACCTCGAAGGCACTGATCACACCCCCGGTTTTGGTAGCGCGGCGCGATTCGTCGCATCCGTAACCGCCGAGCTCACCCGCGACGGAGGCGTTTACAACAGCAAAAATGTAACGTTCATCGAAGCAATGGGCCGAGACGCCGGCTGGCTCACGGCTGCCGGTGCACTCGCGCAAGATATTTGCGGAACTGCTCCGGATTTTGTCCTCCTGCCAGAGATTCCTCTTGATGAGCAGGCATTACTTTCCGCTATTGAACAGCGACTTCGCGAGAAAAACAACGTGATTGTAGTTGTCAGCGAGGGCATCCATCATGCAGATGGTAGTTTCCTTTTTGATGCAAAGTCTGTTGCAATTGACACGTTTGGTCACCTTGCAGCGCAGTCTGGAACAGCAGCTTACTTGTCGCAGCTGGCCAAGGATCAGCTGGGCGTAAAGTCTCGCGGCATTGAGCTTAATACGCTGCAGCGATGTGCTTCGCACGCTGCTAGTAAGGTTGACTTGGACGAGGCAGAGGCGCTCGGCGCCGCGGGAGTTAAGGCTGTTCTTCAAGGTAAAACAGGCGTTATGGTTGGCGTTCACCGAATTTCGGATGACCCATACGTTGCGGAGATTCGCACCACCCTTGTCGCCGACGTTGCTAACAAGGTAAAGCTTGTACCTCGAGAAATGATCTCCGAGGACGGCTTCAACGTTACCGACGCTGCTCTGACATATCTGCGCCCTCTTGTCGCGGGCATGGAGGAGCCAATTTCCACCGACGGACTCCCTCGTTTTCTTGCTGAGTTGTCATAACGCAACTATTTGCACTGCAGTTGAGCCGCGGTGACAATCGCGACAAACCCGTCTAGTTGCATTTAAATCGTATTTTGTATGCGCATTTTACACGTGTCGTATGCCACGTACATGCTGCGTGTACCACAACGTGTGCCACGAGCACTGCATGCGAGTCATGCGTACTACGCATCAAAAATGAAATAAATCGCTGACAAAAATAGCAATTTTTTACCGCTCGCCCGCCTAAATTTTTTGTGAGCGGTATAGCTACGTACTCATAAAAGTCCAGTTAAAACGCCTGTAATTCCTCCTTTGTATAGTTTTTAACGTATGTCTTTTTGCGCAACTTGCAATCTTGGAGACGATTGCGACATACAAACGCAAACGTCCTCTGTCTTATCCATCAAAGAATCTCAGGGAGTTACATGCGTAAGATTAGGAAAATACTTATCGGTCAATCGGGCGGTCCAACAGTAGCAATCAATTCTTCCCTTGCAGGAATTATCACGCGTGCGCATGAAGAAGGCGTAGAAATTTACGGCATGCAAAATGGAATTGAAGGCTTTCTTAATGGTCGCTATACCAACCTGACCGACTTGTTCTATCCGCAGGAAAACCAGCAGAAACACGCTGCAGACGAGAAGTGCGGCGTTGACCAGCGTAGCGCAATCCAACACCAGCACGGTGCAGACCACCACGGCGTTGACCACCACGACGCAGACCAGCACGGCGTTGACCAGCAAAAACACACCGTGGAACTTCTCGCCAAAACACCTTCGAGCTTTCTGGGAAGCTGTCGCTACAAACTTCCGGAGGTCACCGAAGAAACGTCCGTCTACCAGGACATTGAATGCCGCCTGAGCTCCCTTGGAATCGACGGCGTTCTCTACATTGGCGGCAACGATTCTATGGACACCGTTAACAAGCTTGCGGCTTACTTTGCCCAGCACAACAACGACGTTTCCGTCATCGGCATCCCCAAAACCATCGACAACGACCTCGAAGGCACCGATCACGCACCGGGTTTTGGCAGTTCAGCGCGGTACATCGCCACCATCGTTCGCGAGCTGGCCCGCGACTCCGAGGTGTATGGCAAGCCAAACATCACTATCGTTGAAACCATGGGCCGCGATGCGGGTTGGCTGGGCGCGGCTTCAGCCCTTGCCCGCGAGAAAAACGAAGAAGCCCCAGACTTTATCCTTCTTCCCGAGGTCGCGTATGACGAAGAACGACTCCTGCGCAAAACGGCAGAGCTGTTTGAGCGCAAGAACAGCGTGGTAATTGTCATCAGCGAGGGTGTGAGAAGGCCTGATGGATCGACGCTTCTCGACAAAAGCCATATGAAGATGGATGCCTTTGGCCACCTGGCGGACCAGTCCGGTAACGCCCTCTATCTGGCGGAACTTTTCCAGAAGCACTTTGACGCTAAGATTCGAGGCATCAACCTCAACTCATTGCAGCGCTGCGCCATGCATTCGTCCAGCAAAACTGACCTATCCGAAGCGTTTGAGTTGGGAAAAGCCGGAGTTGACGCTCTCCTTGCTCACAGAACAGGCTGCATGATTGGTCTGCAAAGGCTCAGCGATGTGCCGTACCAAGCTGAAATCCGGTGCATTCCTATCTCGGAAATTGCCAACCGCGTGAAGTCTGTACCTGCGGAAATGATTTCTGACGACGGTCTTTGGGTTACCGAGAAGGCTCTTGCGTATCTGCGCCCTCTTGTCTCAAATGAAGAACTGGCTTTTGATGCAGCTACCAGGAGATTTGTCAGCAGCAATATCTCGCCCGACAACAACGGTCTGCCACCATTCATTCCAAAGCTGGGGTAACGGTACCGTGCAGCTCACTACTCTCCGAGGAACCTTACCTCGGGGTGAAGCTCGACATCAAACTGGCGCTTG
>CAUUFE010000063.1:0-5257 GCA_963544415.1 uncultured Atopobium sp. | reverse complement strand
GTACCAAGACCCGCACCAAAGTTATTACGTCATACAACAAACTTGGTGGCGGCAATTTATAACGCAAAAGGAGGTCTTTCGACCTCCTTTTTTATTGCTAAGCGAGTTATTTCTTTTTACCCCTAATGATTTCTGGAGCATTGTCTCCACCAACGCTTTCTGGAGTAACCACAACCTTGGTGATATCCAAATCTGATGGCAGGTCAAACATGGTCTCTTGTAGTGTAGACTCGCAGATTGCACGAAGACCACGAGCACCAGTGCCGCGAGCTAAAGCCTTCTTGGCAATCTCTCTGAGTGAATCCTCAGTAAACTCTAGGTCTACTCCCTCAAGCTCAAACATACGCTTGTACTGCTTGGTAAGAGCATTCTTTGGATCTGTGAGAATACTCATCAGATCTTCTTCACCAAGCTCACGAGTAGAAGTGATAACAGGAATACGACCTAAAAGCTCTGGAATCATGCCAAACCTGTGCAGGTCTTGAGGCATTACCTTGGCGATAAGCTCAGACTCACCCTCTTTGACATTCTGAGCAACATCAGAGTTAAAGCCAATTCCCTTTTTACCAATACGATCAGCAACAATCTTATCCAAGCCAACAAAAGCGCCACCACAGATGAACAAGATATTGGTGGTATCAATGTGAATAAGCTCCTGTTGAGGGTGCTTACGGCCTCCTGTTGGAGGAACACTAGCAACCGTACCCTCAAGAATCTTCAGAAGTGCCTGCTGAACGCCTTCACCGGAGACATCACGAGTAATCGAGAGGTTCTCGGCCTTGCGAGCAATCTTATCAATCTCATCGATGTAGACAATACCTACCTGAGCGCGCTCAACATCGCCATCTGCGGCAGTAATGAGCTTAAGCAGGATATTCTCGACATCTTCACCAACGTAACCAGCCTCGGTAAGGGTGGTTGCGTCAGCAATGGCAAACGGAACCTCAAGAAAACGAGCAAGTGTCTGAGCAAGCAAGGTTTTACCAGTACCGGTTGGGCCCAGGAGCAAGATGTTGGACTTTGCAATCTCAACATCCTCCTGGCCTTCCTGAGGCTCATCGTTGCCAGAAAGAATACGACGATAGTGGTTGTACACCGCTACCGACATAGCACGCTTTGCGTCTTCTTGACCCATTACGTACTGAGACAGCTCATCGTAAATCTCATGCGGAGTTGGCAGATCTTTGATGACAGGCTCATCAGAGTGAGTCTCAATCTCTGACTCTTCATCAAAGCCAAGGGACTCATCAATCATGTCCGAGCAGGTAGAGACGCACTCATCACAAATGCAGACTCCACCAGGACCCTGAATAAGCTTATTTACCTGCGACCTACTCTTTCCGCAGAAAGAACAGTGCATCTCATCTAATCCGCCAAAAGGCGAGAAGTCCTGGTCTTTAGCCATAACTTAAACCCTCAATACAAGTACAATTATTGATCGTTACGAGAAGAGATAACGCGGTCTACCAGTCCATAATCACAGGCCTCCTGTGCACGAAGATAATTATCGCGCTCGGTGTCTGCATTGACCTTCTCGATAGGCTGTCCAGTATAATCCGAAAGCAGCTCATTGATGTGCTGGCGAATCCACTTTGTCTCATCTGCAACAATCTGGATATCGGTCTGCTGACCCTGAACGCCACTGGATGGCTGGTGAATCATAACCATAGAGTTAGGAAGCGCAAGACGCTTGCCCTTTGCACCGGCAGCAAGAAGAACAGCGCCCATTGATGCTGCCATACCAACGCAGATGGTAGAAACATCTGGCTTGATGAAGTTCATGGTATCAAGGATACCAAGACCTGCATAAACGTCTCCACCAGGAGAGTCAATGTAGAGAGAAATATCCTTGTCTGGATCCTGACTCTCAAGGTGCAAAAGCTGTGCAATGACCAGGTTTGCAGAATCGCGTGTTACCGGCTCACCCAAGAAAACAATACGATCATTGAGCAGTCTGGAGTAGATGTCATAGCTACGCTCACCACGAGGAGTCTGCTCAATAACATACGGAATAGTTGGAATGTTTGTTGGATAATGCATAATCCTCCTTCAAAGGTCTTTCCTTAGAAACATACCCCGGGAAGCATGTCTCTAACCCGGGGTATGAAAAATTCAAAGTAACTGCAACTTTTGGCGCAGTCTTTCTGGCGAGAAACCCAACCAGTTGCGGACTACTCAGCGTCCTTCTTTGCGTCCTCTTCCTTCTTAGCTGCCTTCTTCTTAGCAGGAGCCTTCTTGGCAGGCTTCTTCTCTGCCTTCTGCTCTTCCTTAGCAGCCTCAGCAATCTCGTCGACAACGGTGACGGTTGCGTTGTCACGCAGCCAATCAAGAGCCTTAGAGCGACGGATGGACTCGCGGATTGCAGGAAGACGGCCAGCCTTGCGCCACTCCTCAATTGCAGCCTCAACGTTAGGAACACCAGCGCGCTCAAACTCTGCGCGGATGTCATCCTCAGTTGCCTCAAGCTTGAGCTCTGCAGCCACTGCGTCAAGAGCCAGGGACTGACGTGCACGCTCCTCAGCCTGAACGCGAAGATCGGAGATGAAGTCATCGGTCTTGATGCCACGTGCAGCCAGGAACATATCAAGGCTCATGCCCTGCTGCTGAAGACCATTCAGGAACTCCTGAGCAATCTCGTTGAAGACCTCGTTCTTGTACTCCTCTGGGACCTCGTCAAGCTGAAGACGCTTGCCTACAGCCTCAACAACGCGGTCCTCTTTAAGAGTTGGAAGAGAATTCTTCTTGTCGGACTCAATCTCAGACTTAACAGCCTCACGGAGTTTCTCGACAGTGTCATAACCAAAGGTGTTCTTTGCAAGCTCGTCAGTCAGCTCTGGAGTGACGGACTTCTTGTGAGCAACAACCTTGACGTTGATATCGTAATCGTGGGAGTGAACCTCATCGCCGTGAGTGTGGCTGTGAGTCCACTTGACCTCTTTTTCCTCACCTGGCTTCATGCCAATGAGTGCCTCCTCAAGCTCCTTTGGAGCCTGGGTGCCATTAAGGGTAAGAACGCGGTCCTCGCCCTCCATGTGAGCAGCGCCCTCAATGTTCTTGATGTCTACACCAATGGTGTCGCCCTCTTTGACAGCGCGCTTCTCCTTGGTGTTCTCAAACTTAGCCTGATAAGACAGAAGCTGCTTAATCTGGTGATCAACCTCAGCCTCAGTTGCCTCATTTGGAGGCATGTTGATTGCAGGAGCATCGTAAGAATCAAGCTTAGCCTCAGGACGAACGTTGAAGACTACCTCATAGGAGTAATCCTGGCCCTCAACAGGAAGATCTGCGTCCTGGTTGTAATCACCACGGCCAACAGGAACAAGGTCAAGCTCCTCAAGAAGCTGTGGCTCTGCTGCGCCGAGAAGATCGTTGGTTGCCTGAGCAAAGACTGCCTCGCGGCCAACAATGCCGTCAATGACAGGACGAGGTGCGCGGCCCTTGCGGAAACCCTGGAAGGAATACTTGTTTGCAATGTCCTTGTAAGCCTGCTTAATGGCAGCGTCTACCTCTGCAGCAGGAACTGTAACCTTGACGGTGAGTTTCTCGTCAACTGGCTTATCTGCGGTAACGGTGATGTTCAACGTTCCTCCAGTGTCTCGTAAAAAATGCTGGCGTACCAGCTCTTAACCAAATTTCTGCATGGTGCGGGCGGAGGGAATCGAACCCCCACGGACTTAGTCCACTAGAACCTAAATCTAGCGCGTCTGCCAGTTCCGCCACGCCCGCATATTTATGTAGCCTTGCAATAATAACAAACTTTTGCGCTCTTCACTAGGAGAACTTCGTATTCTAAACACTTCCCTCACGAAAAAAGACCGGCCTTTTTCAAGACCGGTCTTGTTCAAGTGAAAAGCTCATACTCCAAGCACGCTTTAACCACGCGCGCTTTAAAGATCTTGTAGTGCAAAGGTCTCGGGCTCGCTCTTTCTTGCTGCTGCAAGTGCCTGGATAAGAGCAGTTGCTGCAGACATTGCCGTAACGCAGGTAATACCCTGGCTGACAGCCTCTGCACGCATCTTAGTGCCGTCGCTGTGGGCCTCGTGACCGTGAGGGGTATTGATGATGAAGCTGACGGTCTTATCGCGCATCAGGTCAACAACATTTGGATGACCATCGGAAATACGATTGACGGTGGTGCAGTCAATTCCAGCCGCACGCAGCGTCTTAGCCGTACCACCTGTGGTGTAGATGCCATAGCCAAGGTTCTCCAGAGCCATAGCAACAGGAGCAATAGCACGCTTATCGCGGTCGCACACGCTGATGAAGACGGAGCCCTGCTCAGGAAGCTTGTTCTCAACTGCCTCGCGAGTCTTTGCGTACGCTGCTGGGAAGGTGCGGGCAATACCCATAACCTCACCGGTAGACTTCATCTCTGGGCCAAGGATTGAGTCAGCACCAGGGAATCTAGACCAAGGCATAACCGCCTCTTTGACTGCGTAGTAGTCGACGGTGCGGTTTTCATCAGGGAGCAGGCCTTGTGCTCTGAGCTCGCTGATCTTCTCGCCAGCCATAATACGAGATGCATACTTAGCCAGGGAGACACCAGTTGCCTTTGACGAGAAAGGCACGGTTCTAGAAGCGCGAGGGTTGAGCTCGATGACAAAGACGTGCTCGTCGCGGACGGCGTACTGGATGTTCAGGAGGCCTCGGATACCGCAAGCAAGCGCCAGCTTTTTGGTGATGGTCCTAATCTGGTCAACAATCTTTTCAGAGAGCGAGAAGGGCGGCCAGCAGCAAGCGGAGTCGCCCGAGTGAATACCGCACTCCTCGATGTGCTCCAGGACGGAGCCTACGTAGCACTCCTCGGTGTCACAGAGCGCGTCAACGTCCAGCTCAATGGCATCCTCAAGGAAGGCATCCAGGTAGACAGGACGGTCTGGCGTGACGTGTGTAGCGGACTCCATGTAGGTGATAAGATCGGAATCGTCGTAGACAATGGCCATGCCGCGACCACCAAGAACGTAGCTTGGGCGGACAATCAGCGGATAACCAATGCGACGAGCGGCGTCGCGAGCCTCGTCCATGGTAGAAGCAACTGCCGAAGGTGGGCAGGCGATGTTCAGGCGGTCAAGAAGGGCTGCGAAGCGGTCACGGTCCTCTGCCAGGTCAATTGCCTCTGGCTGAGTGCCCATGATAGGAACACCAGCGTCCTTGAGGGCGCGTGCCAGCTTGATTGGAGTCTGGCCGCCAAGGGTAACAATGACGCCTTCTGGCTTCTCAACCTCAATGACGTCCATGACGTCTTCAAAGGTCAGAG
>CAUUFE010000062.1:0-5295 GCA_963544415.1 uncultured Atopobium sp. | reverse complement strand
CCCTCATGCAGCTCACCTGCAATAATCAAGTTTGCTACCTGGTCAACAACGCGACGCTGAATCAGTCGCTTCAGAGGACGAGCGCCATAAACAGGGTCCAGACCGTCAAGAGCCAGTGACTGCTTTGCAGCCTCAGAAAGTTCCAGCGTCATGCGCTCGTTAGCAAGCCTGCTACGAACATCCTTGAGCTGAATGTCCACGATGCGCTCAATGTCCTCAAGACCCAGAGGCTGGAAGATTACCACGTCATCGATACGGTTCAAGAACTCAGGACGGAAGGAGCTACGCAGCGCCTCCATAACCTGCTTTCTGGACTCCTCGTTGAAGCCCTCTGCGCCGGCGCCAGCAATGAACTGCGAACCAACATTACTGGTCATGATAATGATGGTGTTCTTGAAGCTCACTACCCTACCTTGACCGTCGGTCAGGCGGCCGTCGTCCAGCACCTGCAGCAAGATGTTGAAGACGTCAGGATGAGCTTTCTCCATCTCGTCCAGCAAGATGACGGAATAGGGATGCCTGCGAACTGCCTCGGTGAGCTGGCCACCCTCGTCATAGCCTACGTATCCTGGAGGCGCGCCAATAAGACGCTGGACCGAGAACTTCTCCATGTACTCAGACATATCAATGCGGACCAGTGAGCGCTCGTCGTCAAATAGCAGCTCTGCCAGCGCCTTTGCCAGCTCGGTCTTACCTACGCCGGTTGGGCCCAGGAAGAAGAAGCTGCCCAGAGGCTTGTTTGGATCTGCCAGACCTGCGCGAGAACGACGGACTGCTGCAGCAACTGCAGAAACAGCGTCGTCCTGACCAATAACACGCAGGTGAAGCTGGTCCTCAAGGTTCTTGAGCTTGTCCATCTCGCCCTGCATCATCTTGGACACAGGAACGCCGGTCCACGAAGAAACTACCTCGGCAATCTCGTCCGTGGTGACCTCTTCCTTGAGGATTCCGCCGTCTTCCTGCTTGGCGAGAAGGGCTTTTTCTGCCTCATCATATTTACGCTCAAGCTCTGGAATAGTGCTGTAACGAAGCTCGGATGCCTGCGCCAAATCACCCTCACGGGTCACGCGCTCCATCTGCGTCTTTGCGTCCTCAATCTGGGACTTCAAGTCCTGTACCAGGTCAATTGCGCCACGCTCGTTCTGCCAGTTGGCCTTCATGCCATCAAGCTTCTCCTGAGTTGTAGCAATCTCTGCGCGAAGGTTCTCCAGGCGCTCTTTAGAAGCAGCATCCTCCTCCTTCATCAGAGCCTGCTCCTCAATCTGCATCTGAGTGAGCTGACGATCAACCGCATCAATTTCTGCTGGCATGGAGTCAAGCTCCATACGAAGCCTTGACGCTGCCTCGTCTACCAGGTCAATTGCCTTATCTGGCAAGAATCGATCAGAAATGTAGCGGTTAGAGAGATCTGCTGCTGCAACCAGGGCGGAGTCCGTAATACGGACGCGGTGGTGCTGCTCGTACTTCTCCTTAAGGCCACGCAGAATAGAAATGGTATCTTCAACAGAAGGCTCAGAGACAAGTACGGTCTGGAAACGACGTGCAAGAGCAGCGTCTTTCTCGATGTACTTGCGATATTCATCCAGCGTAGTAGCGCCAATTGCGCGGAGCTCACCACGGGCAAGTGCTGGCTTCAAGATGTTGCCAGCGTCCATGGATCCCTCGGAAGCGCCAGCACCTACGATGGTATGAAGCTCGTCGATGAAGAGGATAATCTGGCCGTTAGACTTAGCCACCTCTTTGACAACGCTCTTCAAGCGATCCTCAAACTCACCACGATATTTTGCGCCTGCTACCAGCGCAGACATATCAAGCTCAACAAGCTCTTTGTCGCGCAGGGTACTTGGAACGTCTCCAGAAACAATGCGCTCTGCTAGGCCTTCTACGATTGCGGTCTTACCAACACCAGGCTCGCCGATAAGAACAGGATTATTCTTGGTACGGCGGCTCAGGACCTGAATGGTACGGCGAATTTCTTCGACACGGCCAATTACTGGATCAAGCTTTCCCTGACGAGCAAGGTCAGTCACGTTGCGACCGTACTGCTCCAAGGCCTCAAACTGCGGCTTTGCGTCCTGAGAGGTTACGCGCTCATCGCCACGAAGATCGTTGTAGACCTCCTCTACGCGCTTAGCGGTAACACCAGCGTCACGAAGAATCCTGCCCGCGTCAGTGTTGTCATTTGCCAGCGCAGTAAGCAGGTGCTCGGAGGTAACGTAGGAATCTCCCAACTTAGTGGCAAGTTTCTCGGCCTCATTGATAACCTTGAGAAGGTCGTTGCCAATGCCAATCTGCGCTCCGCTTACTTTTGGAGCCTTAGAGATTGCCTGGTCTACCTGCGTGGCAATGGTGTCAGGATCTGCGCCAATCTTCTCCAAGATAGAACGCAGGTTGCGCTCATTGCTGTCCAGCAGCGCCTTGAGCAGGTGTGTTGGTGCAACCTCGGAAGCCTCTACATCACCAGCAATACCAAGAGCTGCTTGCAGTGCTTCCTGGGCGGTTACGGCCCATTTATCTAGTCTCATAAAATCACCCTCCTACCCCAAACAAAATCGTGCCGGGGACTGAATCTTCATCGGATTCTATATACCCCCAAGCACGACTTTTAATACATATCTAAGTGTGTTTGTAGTAGATTTTCTTATCGCACTATGCTGAGCTTTTCCGCTACGCAGCTTTGAGCTTTGCTGCCCTACCCCGCACCTTATTGCTTCTAAAATTCAGCCTCTTCATAGACTAGATTTTGCTCAGATTCCATTGTCGAGAAAAACTTGGCAGGTGTAAGCACTGGTATATCCGAGCGGGTAAAATCTGCCGTATTTCTTGTGACAATGTAATCTGCCTTTATCTTCTTAGCAGCGCGCCAAATAAGACAGTCTTCAAAGTCTTCCCACTGCTCAGAAAGCGCATTTGAAATATCTGCTCCATCAATAGAACATACGTTAAGCAGCGGAGATACTTCTTTTAGCATCTCTTGCATGTGAGCAGAGCCGTGAGCCTTAGCGCCCACATAGTAGAGATCTGTATATGACTGAGCTGCTATCCACAGTTCAGCGTCCCTAAACTGCTTCATTATGAAAAGCTTTTTTGCGTCCGCAACAAACTGTTCCCTGCACAAAAAGATGTCCAGCAAAACGTTTGTATCAATCAAGAGCTTCATAGTCACTTGACCTCCACTCACTGATTGCCTCTTTGTAGGTGCTGTTGCCTAAATCATTCCAAAACGACGCCGGCGCAGGAACAGAAATCTTCCCAAAAAGTGCCGAGAGCTGCTCTTTGTCCTTCTCGCTCAATTGACGAGAAGACCCTTTGGCAGAAGATTCCAAGGAAGCGCCCTCATGAGCATCAGGAAGTTTGCCTGTTACCAGCACATATTCAAAGGCTGCATTAATCAGCTGGGTGGTGTTTGATCCAAGCGATTCAAGAACCTCGGAAACCTGATTTTTAACTTCAACGGGAATACGAGCAGTTACAATGCTGTCCATAGCCACTCCTTTACCTAGTTATATCATTGTATTCACGTATTACAACTAGGTCAAGAAGCAGTAAGCTAAACGGATTCTGGCTGGATATTTCCGTCTTTTAAAACAAGAGACTTGAAGCGTTCTCTTATTTCAGGGGTCACTTGATGAGACGTCATAATAACGGTTCTTTCTTCGTCTTTTAAGATCAAATCAATGAGGCTCTGAACAGAATCGGAATCCAAATGAGCAAAGCTCTCGTCATAAATCACAATTTGTGGCTTAAACAAAAAGATTCGTGCAAGAGCAAGCCTCTGTCGTTCTCCACCAGAAAGACTGCTTCCAGCTTGATCAATCACATGATTAATTCCGTCTGGATATCTGGTAAGAATCTCAGAAAAGCCCGATTTTGTAATAGCGTCAATAATTTCTTCATCAGTAAAGTCATGACAAAACAACGTTACGTTATCCCTGATGGTTGCATTAAAAATAAACGTTTGCTGAGAGCAAGGGATTATGAATCGAGCATATTGCTCACTTTTGAATTGCTTGATTGGCACGCCATCCAAACAAATGTCTCCGTTATCTGGGCTCAGAGCATCCGTTAATAGTTTGATTAGTGTTGTTTTTCCACTTCCCGAACTTCCTTCTAGTAGATACTTTCCGCCGTGTTCCAAATTAAAACTAATATCCGATAAAACTAATTTGTCCTTGTCATAGCCATACGAAACATGATTGACCGTTAGATTTGCAAAACGCTCAGGGGTATTTTCTGCCCCACTTTCTGTAGCTGGGGCTTCATTAAGAAGCGTTTGTATTTTAGTAATTATTTCTTTTGCGCTTCTCATATCAGTAATTGAATCACTTATGTTTTGAATAGGATTTGCTATGTAGACAACAAGCTGAGATGCGGCCACCATCATTCCTACTGTCATCAATCCATTAAGGGTAAGAATGGCACCAATGAAATAAATTCCAATGTAAATAATTTGTCCCACAGTAAATGAAAGTAAGCGAGCTAAAGAACTAAAGTACCGAGCACCAAATTTCTGCTTCTCCCAAGCCTGATTCGCACTGCTCATGGCAATCCGTGAGGCCTCTGTTAGATGAAAGCTCCTGAGCAGATCAAACCCTTCAAGATGCTCATTTGCTGTAGCAATAAAATGCTCAGCTGACTCAGATTGTGCTTTTCGTTTATTAGAAATAATTCCAGACATTGTGTTAGGAACAAACATCTGAACAGCTATCATGCATAAAATGAACAGTACGAGCCACGGTGAAATAAACAGCAAGAGTATTAGGCTTACTACGCCAGAGAAGACATCTATCAAGAGATCAATAAAGACGCGGAAGTATGTTTCCTCAAGTAAATCAAGATCGTTAGTAAGAATCGAGAGCCAATGACTTGTATTGAATGAGTGAAACTCAGGAATTGAACGATTAAATATCTTTGTAATCAGTTCATCGCGTAAATGCATCTGGCAGCCCTGTATAACTGACCAGCGCAAACGCCTGCAAATTAAGTCAACAACAAAATAGCAGAATATATAGAGGCCAAACCAGAGTCCATCGTTCAGTGCGTCCGACAAATTGCCATCCATGGCAAGGTTAACGGATTGAAGCATTACAAATGAGAGTGCAATTTCGAACAAACTACTTAGAAGAGAGAAGACTACAAAGAATATTAGTTTGCTCTTTTGTTGAGCGTAAAGGTATTTAAGCATGCCATCTCCCTTAAAAGAGATTTCGTTTTAAAAAGGTTATGACTGCATGTGGTATTCGGTATTCGGTATTCGGTATTCGGTATTCGGTATTCGGTATTCGGTATTCGGTA
>CAUUFE010000061.1:0-5338 GCA_963544415.1 uncultured Atopobium sp. | reverse complement strand
ATACATTGCGGCCATGCGCGTCAAAACGCCTGCATTGACCTGGTCAAGAATACGAGAGCGAGCGCAATCAGCCACCTCGCTGTTAATTTCCATACCACGGTTCATAGGACCTGGGTGGCAGATGATTGCCTCAGGCTTCATCAGCTTACTGCGGCGCTCATCAAGGCCCCAAAGCCTGTTGTACTCACGGCGAGAAGGAATAGGAGCTCCCTCCATACGCTCCAGCTGCACGCGGAGCATGTACACGACGTCAACATCACCAATGACCTCATCAAAGTGTGAGGTCTGATAGCAGCCAAACCAGCTTGGATCGTCTACGTGGAATGTTGGAGGTCCAACTAGAACAACCTCTGCGCCCATAGTCTTGAGCGCTGGCACCAAAGAACCAACAACGCGACTGTGAGAAAGGTCGCCGACAATAGCAACCTTGAGACCGTCAAGGTGTCCAAAGTTCTTTCGAATGGTATAGAGATCGAGCATGGCCTGAGTGGGGTGTTGATGCTTGCCGTCACCAGCGTTGATAACTACAGCATCAGTGTGCTCGGTAATCTTTTGTGGTGTTCCCGCAAGTCTTGCGCGGCAGATGAACATGTCAACGTTCATAGCATCGATAGTTTGAATGGTGTCGGCCAACGACTCACCCTTAACAACAGATGAGGTAGAACCCCCCATGTTCAAAGCGTCAGCAGAGAGGCGTTTCTCGGCAAGCTCAAATGAGGAGCGAGTCCTGGTAGAAGGCTCTAAGAACAGGTTTACGATAGTGCGGCCACGAAGTGCCGGCACCTTTTTAATGTCTCTGTTGTTTACAGCTTCAAACGACTGAGCTGTATCAAGAATCTGCTGGATATCGTCACACGTCAGGCTGTTTGTATCAATCAAATGTTTAACTGAAAGCATTAGTTTCCTCCCTCAATAAAGGGGTCAGAAAAGTCAGCTTCATACAGCAAGACGCAGTCCTGACCATCAATTTCTTTAACATTTAAGCTGACTACCTGGCTCTTTGAAGAAGGTACGTTTTTTCCCACATAGTCGGGTCTAATGGGAAGCTCGCGATGACCACGGTCAACTACTACGGCCAATTGAACGCGCTCAGGACGACCGTAGTCGATGAGCGCATCAAGTGCTGCTCTGATAGTTCTTCCTGTCTGAAGAACATCGTCTACCAGAACAACGCTTGTGCCCGTAATATCAAAATCGATATTAGTTGCGTGGAGAACCGGTGCGGTGTTTCTTCTAAAATCATCGCGATAAAAACTGATATCAAGTGAGCCAACTTTTGGCTTAAATCCGGTAAAACTCAAAATCTTTTCTGCAAGACGAGAAGCCAAAACCTCTCCACGACGAATAATGCCCACCAAAGCAACGTTTTCAATTGAATCGTTATTCTCGACAATCTCGTGAGCAATACGCGTAAGAATGCGGTCAAGGGACTGCTCGTCCACAATAAGAGAGTGCGAACCTTCTTGAGCCATAGCGCCTCCAATAAAAAAGATACCTCACCTGACCAGGCACAAGGTATCCAAAAGGCAAAACTATGACTATGAGCCTTACGGGTATCTCGTACCACATTTAAAGACACACATATTGTACTCGTACAGACCCTAACTTTTGGTTAGGAATTTTAATTATCTCTTGAGGTGCTCGTAAGCTTCACAAACTTCGTCCACAGGACCAAGCATGCGTTGCTTGCCCTTCTCAATCCAAATGGCACGGTCACAAATGCGCTGGACCAGGTCAATGGAGTGAGAAACCAGAAGAACCGTAACATTATTAGAAGCAACCAGCTCTTTGATGCGGTTCTCGCACTTTTGCTGGAAGAGGAAGTCTCCTACCGAGAGTGTCTCATCAACAATGAGCAGGTCAGGCTCTGTAACAGTAGCAATTGCAAAGGCAATACGTGCCACCATACCAGAGGAGTAGTTCTTGAGCGGCATGTCCATAAAGCCCTCAAGCTCAGCAAACTCTACGATCTGGTCAAAGTGCGAGTCAATAAACTCCTTCTTGTAACCAAGAAGAGCGCCATTGAGGTAGATGTTCTCTTTAGCAGTCAGTTCCATGTCAAAGCCAGCACCAAGCTCAATAAGAGGCGCAATAGTACCCTTGACCTCACAAGTACCCTTAGAAGGCTCAAGTACGCCCGCAATGATTTTGAGCATGGTAGACTTGCCAGAACCGTTGGTGCCAACCAGGCCAAAAGCCTCGCCACGCTTTACCTCAAACGAGATGTCATCAAGAGCCTTGAACTCCTTAAAAGCAACCTCGCCGCGTGCAAAGGCAATAAAGTACTCTTTCAGCGAGTTGAACTGCTCAGAGGCAATGTTAAAGATCTCTGAAACGCCGTTTACCGCAACAACCGTCTCTGCATCTTCAGAAGGAAGTGGTGGACGCATAAAATCGTCTTCACCAGCAACAACTACCCAAGCGGTAACTGTTTGAGGGTTGTTGTGTGTGTCAAATGCATCAATGTAGAGATGATAACGGCCAGGCTCTGGGAAGGTATATGTCCACGACGTATTAGGAATTGAATCACCAAATTGATGCTCTGTGGTATCCCAAAAACCCTCATCCCAACGGTCGTTCAAACTCCACACATAGTGGAATTTAAAGCCCTCAGGATCTGCACCAATAATCTTAGGAGTAGCAGTTACCGTCTCTCCTGCACGAATCTCGTGCGTATCCAAGGAAACCTGAACTGACCAGCCTAACTCTTTATTTGGTGACTCAGACATACAACTCCTCTAATCAACTATTGCCTGAACAGTATAGCTGATTATGGCGAGAAACCCGACTTTTTAAGAGACTCTCTATTTCTGTGGTGCCGCTGTGGTGGTACGAACAATAAGCTTTGGAGCAATTCTAATTGCTTCAGGCTTATACCCCGCCTCAGATGCACGTATTGCATGCTCAAGAGCAACGCGACCGCGCTCTAGGAGATTAAAGCGTACGGTGGTCAAAGAGAAGTTTGGCAGATAGTCTTCAAGAGAGTCGTCAACACCAACAACGCTCACGTCTTCCGGTACGCTCAGTCCCACTTCTTCAAATGCCGCAATGATACCTAGCGCCATCTGGTCGTTTGCTGCATAAACTGCAGTAAAATCACGAGTTTCTCGCAGTTTTTTACCAATTTCATAGCCACTATTGGCGGTCCAATCGCCAGCTAAAGGCTCAACAGTTTCTAGCCCATACTCAGACATGGCATCTCGCCAGCCTTTTTCGCGAAATTGCGAGTCAATAGAGTATGAAGGGCCTGCTACAAAACGGATCTTGCGATGACCAAGCTCATAGAGGTGATCAATGACAAGCTTTGAGCAGCCGTACTGATCTGAGTCAACGGTTGTGCAGTAAGGGTGCTCGTGCATGGTAAGAAGCACTGTTCCAAGGCCCGGCTGCGGTACAAATGATTCAAAGTCTGATGCCATAAGGCTCATGCTGATAATCATGCCGTCAACAGGAAGATTAGACATACGATGAGAAATGTCCTGCAGACAGAGGCCATCGTCAGAGCCTTTCTCAATCATCGTAATTGCATATTCATGCTCACGAGCTGCAGAAACAATGCCATCAAGCGTGGCTAAGTTACCAAACTCGCGAATATCGTACAAGCAAAGTCCCACCGATTGATACGAGCCAGACCTCAACGACCTACCTGCAAAGCTTGGCCTAAAGCCCATAGACTCCATTGCGGCCTGGACTTTTTCTCGCGTAGCCTTACTGACGTTCTGAGCGCCATTAGCAACACGAGAAACGGTCTGCTGAGAAACACCAGCAACTTGCGCAACATCAGCCATTGAAACAGAGCGCTTATTTAAACTAGAACTATGCGAGCGAGTCACGAATTCCTCCGATTATCTGCTTGTTTACGTACTCATACTAACAGGCAGATTGACATAACGCGATAAAATTGCATATTTATCAGCAAATTAAACGCTCACGGTAAAAAAAGAACCGTTCGGCGAGAAGGACTTTTGACCTGCGCTCTAACCGTTTGCCCCCGCAAAAATACCACTGACTGAAAACTTAATAATTTCCTGTTAGTTCGTTATGAGTACGTTAACATAGTAAGGGTAATGCACTATGAGTGGTATCTCGGAGGTATCCGATGATTGATGTTCGACCTTTTGATAGTTTTGTTAACTCCCCTGCTGCGCTTACCTATACTATTCGCGGCGCTCATTCAGCAGTTAAATTGAGTAATTTTGGTGCAACCATTCTTGGTATTTCTGTACCAGATATCTATGGCACAAAAGCAGATGTCGTTCTTGGCTATGGCTTGTTTGACTTGTATTTAGATAACCCAGCTTGTTTTGGCGCTTCCATTGGACCTTCTGCTAATCGAGCAGATAAAGCAGAAATTCCGCTTAATGGAGTTGTCTATCACCTTCCTAAAAACAACGGTCCAGACAATCAAAATAACCTGCACACTGATCTTGTTGCTGGTATCCATAAGCGCATTTGGCAGGCAGAAATCGATGAAGCGCATAATACGGTAACCTTTAGCATTGACCTGGTAGATGGAGAATATGGACTGCCAGGAAACCGTCATATTACCGCGGCCTATACGCTTGTTGAAGAAGCCTCACAGTCAACGCTAAATCTTACGTATACCTGCACAACTGATGCTGCAACTTTTGTAAACATGACCAACCATGTCTACTTTAACCTCAACGGTCATGATTCTGGTGATGTTCTTGGTCACCAACTTACTATCCAGGCAGAATCATATCTGCCTCTACGAGATGACTCAGTTTCTGCAGGAACCGTTGACTCTGTTGCAGGAACTCCTTTTGATTTCCGCACACCTAAGACCATTGGCAAAGATCTTGACGCAGATAATGAGCAGCTCAAAATTGCTCGCGGTTATGATCACTGCTTTGCCATTAATAACTATGAAAATGGCCAGCTACGCCCCGCTCTTCTCGCCACATCAGAAAGCGGACGCTCACTAGAAATTCAAATTACCGCTCCTGGCGCCCATCTGTATACCGGCAACTGGATTGATGAGGCTCGCGCAAAAGACGGCGCTATTTACAAGCCTCACGCTGGCTTTGCATTTGAGAGCGAGTTTTATCCAGATTGTGCTCACCATGCAGAGTGGCCTCAGCCTACCTGCACACCTGAGCAGCCTTACAGCTCGCAAATTGTTTATCGATTCTTTTAAGGTACCTGTAGCTTCACGGCACTAAAGGGAAAGGAACACCATGGCTCACACGTTTGACGAGAAAACCACAGCTCAACTCAATCGCGCAAAAGAGCACTTTGAGCAAATGTTTGGAAAAGCTGACCGCTATCTTGCGGTACACGCGCCTGGTCGCTCCGAGATTGCAGGAAACCACACAGA
>CAUUFE010000060.1:0-5366 GCA_963544415.1 uncultured Atopobium sp. | reverse complement strand
TTATCGCGTGGATACATTTTAGTCATGTGAGCCTCCTTACACTTTCTCGGTAACTGGTCGGCCAAGCAGGCCAGTTGGTTTCACAACAAGAACAAGAATCAAGAGTAAGAAGACTACTGCATCCTGCCAGACGGACAGACCAAAGGCAGCAACAAAGACCTCGGAGAAGCCAACAATAAGGCCGCCAATAACAGCGCCAGGAATGGAGCCAATGCCGCCAAGAACTGCTGCAACAAATGCCTTGGTGCCCAGCATGACGCCCATGGTAGGAGAAACCTGCTGGTATGCCATGGAGTACAGAATAGCTGCAATGCCTGCCAGAGCGGAACCAACTGCAAAGGTAAAGCTAATAGTGCTATTGACGTTGACGCCCATCAGACGAGCAGCGCCCATATCCTCAGAAACGGCACGCATTGCCTTACCAAGACGAGTCTTCTGAACCAAAAGGGTCAGAACAACGGTTGCCACAATAGTAACGGCAACAGTCAAAAGTGCAGTGCCGGAGAGCGTCGAACCAAATACCTGAACAGTTCCCAGGTCAATGATGCTTGGAACAACCTTAGCGTCAGCACCAAGAAGTAGCTGAACACCATTTTCAAGCAGGTAAGAAACACCAATTGCGGTAATCAGAATAGAAAGCCTTGGAGCCTCTCTGAGTGGTGCATAGGCAACCTTATCAATAAGAACGCCCAGTACAACACAGCCAAAAACGGCGAGAAGAACAGCGATTGCAGGATTGAGTCCAAGCTGAACAAGGGCAATCCATGCAACGTAGGAACCAAACATGATGATGTCACCATGCGCAAAGTTAAGAAGCAAGATGATGCCGTACACCATTGTGTAACCAAGCGCCACCAATGCGTAAATACTGCCCAATTGAAGTCCATTGAGCACCTGAGTTAAAAACATCTGAGGCTCTCTTTTCTATGAAGGATTAATCGTGTCATAGATGGACTCTTTGCCATCTTTAAAGGTAATAATCAAGGTGGACTTCACTGGGTCACCTGTTCCCTGATATGAAAGGGTGCCAGTAACACCTTCGACCACACCAGATGCAATAGCATCGATAATTGCCTGCCTATACTCATTGGAGTTGTAGGTGTAACCGCGTTTCTCGGCAACCGCAAGAGCAGAGCAAAGAATCATTGCTGCGTCATAGCCCAAAGAACAGAAGTTAGTTGGAGCCTCACCGTATTCCTCGGTATAAGCCTTAACAAAATGCTGAACTTTTTCATCTGGATTTGAAGCAACAAAGGCAGAGCAATAGAAGCATCCTTCAAGGTCAGCCGCAGAAGCATAGTCCTGCTCGCCGCCAATGATGCCTGCCCAACCATCTGCGCCCATAAAAGGCTTCTTGCAGCCAAGCTGACGAGCCTGCGTCACAATCTTACCGTTATCCTGGTAATAATTTGGAGCCAAGATAGCATCAGGATCAAGTCCAATAATGCTGGTAAGCTGGGCATTAAAGTCAACAGCTCCTGTTGGGTAACCTTGCTGAGATACAACCTCAACACCCAACTCACGAGCCCTCTGAACAAATGCGTTATTAACGCCAATCTCGTAATCGCCGCCGGAGTTAAAGATGGTTCCTACGCGCTGATAACCCTGCTTTTTAGCAAACTCTGCAAGAACAACGCCCTGGAACGGGTCAGTTACGGTAGCGCGGAACATGTTGTGGCCATGCGCTACAACATCTTCGGCGGTAGCGGATGCGGTTACACAGGGGATGTTGTCCAGTACCGATTTCTGTGCCAGTGCAATGGTGGGCGTTGAAGTAACGTCTCCAAGAATTGCACAGACATTCTCGTCAAGAAGCTTGTTATAGACAAGAATGGCCTCAGTTGAATCGCCCTTCTCGTCCTCAACAATAGGGACAATCTGGCGGCCACCAGCTCCACCATTCTTGTTGAATTCCTTGAGGTACAGCAAAATGCCGCTACGCACCGCAAGGCCATACTGGGCAACGTCGCCGGTATACGGTCCCATCACGCCAACGTAAATGGAGTTAGGGTCTTGGTTCTTTGGCGAACAACCCGCTAGAGCAAACGACCCCGCAATGGTCCCGGCCACCTCCAAAAAGCGTCGTCGCGTTAGCTTATGTGCCATATTCATCTCCTTTTCTCCATAGCGTTGAATATGTGACACAACACAATATGGCTGCGGCTCTAAAAAAAGAACCACAGCCAAAAAATGTTATCTAACTTGAAATAATTTTAGAGAAACCGGATGTTTCTACGAGCTCCAGCCTTTCGCGACGGTTGCGCGGTTGTCTTCTGACTACCCGCAGCTAGTCTACGTGTGCTACTTACGCCTCACGTACCAGCGGAAGCTCACCAGCAAAGTGACGAGGCTTGTAAGAGGCCTTGTCTGCGCTGGTCTTCTCACCAAGATCAAGCGAAGAAATCTTCTTCATCTTGCTGGTGCCACCCTCAATGAGGCGAAGAAGCTCACGCGTTGGCCTTTCGTCAGCCGCCTGGAGCTCAGCTGCCATCTCGCGTTCAACCGCGTCAAAGATGTCCTGAACGTGCGAGGAGGTATCGTTTGTGGCCTTGACCAGCGGCATTGCAGTTGACTGTGCAACCACACCAGCGTAGTTTGGCTCGCGAGAAACACGTACCTGAGCTACAGCAACCTTGCGAGGCGCAGCAGGTTTTGCACCCGACAGCTCCGCCGGGCTTGTAGCTTCTGCCTCAGCAGCAGCCTGACCAATGAGTGGCAGCTGTACTGGATGGTACTTGCGCATCTGCTGCTGATCATGGCGAGCCAGGTGCTCATCCATTGCAGCCAGCGCAAGCGTCCAGTCATCAGCGTGCTCAAGCTCGTCAATCGTGCGCTTCTCAGGGAAGACTCCCTGGTCAACGTAAGAAATTCGACTAGAAATATCAGCGGCATGATTGGTGAAGTCTTCAGGAATAGCCTCGGCGCCAATCTCGGCAATGCCAAAATCACGCGTAATAGACTCTTCGCCCACAGCCTTAGTCCACCAAGCAGTGCCAACGTCACCAACAGTTCCGTCAGCGCGCTCGATAATAGGCAGGCCATCCATAGGATCTTGTCCCAGGCGCTCAAGAAGTACGGCAGCAGCACCCTTTGCTCGCGCAACAGTGCGCTCACGCCAGCTCAAAAGCTTGGTGTAGTTCTCTGCGATCTGAGCGTAGTCGTTTGTGGAGTGCGCAGGAGCCTTCTTTGCACGAACGGGAAGCACGCCCTCTGCGGCCGCGGTTACAACCTGCGCCTTCTTTGCAGGTGGCTCGGCAGACTGGACAGGTTGCTCAGCAGACTGAACACGAATAGAGCCAGTCATATCCCACTGAGAAGCCTTCATGTGCTTTGGCTTGTATGCAGCAATCGAGCGCCTTGGAGAGTCCAGCGGAATCACCAGGCTCTCTTCTGGCGAGAAGTTCGATGCAGCTGCAACTCGCTTTGGAGACACAGCCTCATCCTCAACCTGAGATGTAGTGCTTGGCTGAATCTTTGCTTCTGCCCCACCGGTTTTCTCGCCACGATTTGCTACGCGAGAAACCACTACCGCAGCGCCAGAAATGACAGCAACCGCAGCAAGTCCTACTCCGATACCGGTAAAGATTGCTCCAAGAGGTGTTTGGCGAATTTCATTTGCTGTAAGGGCATACGCAGATGCTGGCTCTGCTACCAGAACCAGTCCACTGAGCAGGCCGGCGACTACTGCCGGATTCCTACCTTCTGTCATACATACTCCCCCTACAAACGCTAAGAAGATGCATGAAGACACACGCTAAATTTGCATATGCTACTAAACCCAATACGGGCGACGTGAGCAACGGGTGGGCTTCATTTCATCTTTGTATAATCCGCTGCAACACATAATTGTGCTGTTAGAAATGACTATAGCGTAATTCGTTATTTTTTACAGCGTCTTTAAAACTTTTTCATAATTCTTTGGCAGTTATTCAACAAAATGGCGAGAAAAAAAGAAGTGCCTCCCAACATAGATTGGAAAGCACTTCTTGCGTCATCTTTAAATCTGACTAATTTTGTGGATAGTCAGACTGTGCAGCCTTCTTTGCCGATCTAATCAGGAAGTCCTGGTTGTTGTCGGTCTGCTTAAGACCACTGATAAGCGCAGTAGTTGCACGCTCGGTGTTATTGAAGCCTGCAAGGATGCGGCGAACGCCCCAAACCATAGGCTGAAGCTCCGGCTTAATGAGCAGATCCTCATTACGAGTACCAGAAGAAACAGGATCAATAGCTGGGAAGATACGACGATCTGCAAGATCGCGGTCAAGTTTAAGCTCCATGTTACCGGTGCCCTTGAACTCCTCGAAGATAACCTCATCCATCTTGGAGCCTGTATCTACCAGGGCAGACGCAATAATAGTGAGCGAGCCGCCGTTCTCGATATTTCGAGCTGCACCCAAGAACTTCTTTGGTGGATACAGAGCTGCGGAGTCAACACCACCAGAAAGAATACGACCAGATGCAGGAATGGCCAGGTTATATGCACGAGCAAGACGTGTAATGGAGTCCAGAATAACCACAACGTCCTGACCCATCTCAACCAGACGCTTTGCTCGCTCAATGACAAGCTCCGAGACAACGGTGTGGTTCTCTGCTGGCATATCAAAAGTTGAAGCAACAACGGTGCCCTTGATGGAGCGCTCCATGTCCGTAACTTCCTCAGGACGCTCGTCTACCAGGAGACAGAAGAGGTGAACCTCAGGATTGTTGGTAGTAATAGACTGGCAAATACGCTTCAAAATGGTGGTCTTACCTGCCTTTGGAGGCGAGACAATCAAACCACGCTGGCCCTTACCAATAGGAGCCACCAAGTCAATTGCGCGGCCAGTAATGGAGTCTTTACCGTGCTCCATTGTAAGAGGCTGATCTGGGAAAATAGGAGTCAGATCTTTGAAGCGAGGACGGTCCTTAAGACCCTCAACTTCCCCACCGTTAACCTGGGTAACCTTAAGAAGTGGTGGATATTTGCTATTTACACGAGCAGGTCCAACCATACCCAAGACGCTATCGCCCGGACGCAGGCCAAGATTTCTAATAATCTGCTGGTGGACAAAGGCGTCGTCATCGCCTTCCATGTAATTGCCTGTACGAATCCAGCCGTAGCCTTCGTTGCTAATCTGAAGAATACCCTCAACAGTCTTAAAGCCCTCAGCAGCTGCAGATGCAGCATATACAAGCTCAATCAAATCAGACTTGTGAACGCCTGCGTACTCAATTCCCAGCTCAGTTGCTTTTGCGCGAAGCTCAGAAAGCTTCATCTCTTGCAAAACCTCTTTGGAAAGCGATGGCTCGCTTGCCTGGCCCTGCTTGCGATTCTTGTTGCGCTGGTTGTTCTGTCTACGATCGCGAGAAGGACGCTCCTGGTTGTT
>CAUUFE010000059.1:0-5367 GCA_963544415.1 uncultured Atopobium sp. | reverse complement strand
ACCAGAGAGCTTACTCCTCCTCGAGAGCAGCAGCAATCTCGTCGGTGATGTTCATGGTGCTGTAAACGTTCTGAACGTCATCGAGCTCGTCGAGCTTATCGATAAGACGCTGAACCTTCTTTGCATCAGAAACAGAGACGTCAGTTGGGGTGGTTGGAACCATAGTAAGCTCGGAACCCTTAACCTCAATACCCTGAGCCTCGAGGCCCTTCTGGACATCCTGCATCTTGTCGTATGCAGTCCAAACAATCCACTGATCGCCGGCATCCTCGTAATCGTTTCCGCCAGCCTCGGCAACTGCCATCATGAACTCGTCCTCGTCGACAGCGTTCTCGCGGTCAGCAACCTTCTTCTCCTCGGAGACAATAACCTTGTCAACTGCGATGGAGCCCTTGCGCTCAAACTGGAACGCAACGGAACCAGCGGTACCAAGGTTGCCGCCAGAGTGGGTAAATGCGGAACGAACGTCTGCAGCGGTACGATTCTTGTTGTCGGTCAGGCAGTCAACGTAAACTGCGACACCTGCAGGACCATATCCCTCGTAAACGATCTCCTCGTAAACAGCAGCATCAGCACCAGCGCCAAATGCCTTATCGATAGCGGCCTGAATCTTTGCGTTAGGCATGGAAACCATGCGAGCACGGGCAACAGCGGCAGACAAGCTAGCGTTGTTGTCCGGATTTGGGTCGCCACCCATCTTTGCAGCAACAGTAATGTTGCGGGAAAGCTTAGAGAACAGCGAAGAACGCTTAGCGTCGATAGCTGCTTTCTTGTGCTTGGTTGTGGCCCACTTAGAGTGTCCGGACATTGCACTCTCCTTCTTTAGAGGTTCGAAAACCTAATTATCACATTAGCCCTTATACGTTACACGAAATCAAGAAGCGAGAAAAGACTTATTTTGCAGATATGGAGACTTGCGCACGCCTGACGCCGAGAAACCCGTGGGCTCGCAAGCCCTGCGCGCCTTCACGCAAGCCCTGTACACCTTCACGCAAGCCCTGCGCACCTTCTCGCAAGTTCTCGCACCATCGCACACCTCCACACGCAGCGCTCGCTCCTACTCGACTAGCTCAACGTGGATGGACTCCGCGATCTTCTCGACCAGCGCAAAGTCACCCAGGCCAGCGCTCATCGCAACGTTTCCGCCGGTAGCCATCGCGCGCGTCAGAGCTTTCTCAACAGCCGACGGATCCTCAAGCCAAACCGACATGAAGCTTGCCAGCGTTGAATCGCCCGCGCATGCCGTCGAAAGCACCTCTACCTGCGCAGCATTTGCGTGCCAGACATGTTCACCGTTGAAGAAGTACGCACCCTCGCCGCCTAGCGTGAGCAGGATGTTCTTTGCGCCGCGCTCGTGAATCTTGTGGAGGGCGAGAAGGACGTCGGCCTCGTTATGAACGTCGACACCAAAGATCTCTGCCACTTCTTCGTCGTTTGGCTTAATGAGCAGCGGTTTTTTCTCGACAAGTTCTGCGAGGTGTTTATGAGAAATGTCCAGGACCAGCTCAGCGCCGCGCTCATGACAAAGATCAAAGAGCTCGTCATAAAAGGTTGGATCCATCTCAGGAGAAAGCGAGCCGGAGACCACCAGCACGTCCAGGTCGGGGGCAGTACGCAGCAGCTCAAGCATCTCGTCTTGCTTGGAATGAATAACGGGAGCACCTGCATTAGGGAACTTGAGCTCACCTTCTGGCGTGGTAACAAAAATGTTTACGCGGGTAATACCGTCAATCCACACAGGCTTGACCGGGCAAATCTTAGACGCCTCTTCAACAATATAGTTGCCCGAAAAGCCACCAAAAAAGCCCAGGATAGTAGAATCTACGCCGTAGTGAGCAAGCGTAAATGAAACGTTCAGACCCTTGCCGTTTGGTGTATAAACGGCATCGGTTGTGCGATTAACGTGCGTATAAGAAGGAACTCCCGAGTTGACGTTCATGTCGATTGCAGGATTAGTGGTAAGTGTGTAAATCATCAAAGCTCCCTCTGGAACAAAAATGGACCCGACGAAATCGCCGAGTCCATATTTTACTTCGATTATCTGAGTCTGCACCCAAACTGTACGTAAATTCTGGGCAAAACTCAAACGGTGCCGAGTGTGTGCTAAGCGTAAAGCTTAGCCCTCGACAATCTGGTTGCCGTTCTTGCGGTACTCATATGCCTTGAAAGCAACAAAGAGAACGCCGCCAACAACAGCGCCGATGAGAATGGCGAGAACCCACTTGAGGCCGCCATCGACAACTGGAAGAACCAGGAAGCCACCGTGAGGTGCTGGGTCGTGGACACCAAAGAGCAGCGTCAGGATGGAGCCGATGGAAGAACCGATCATCATAATAGGCATGACAGGCCAAATGTTCTTAGTCATAAATGGAATTGCGCCCTCGGTAATGTGGGTGCAGCCAAGAATGAAGTTGACCAGACCAGCGTTGAAGTCGGACTTGGTGAAGTACTTCTTACCAACGACAACAGCAAAGGTGGTGATCAGTGGAGGAACAATACAAGCAGCGGAAACTGCAGCCATAAAGTTGGTACCAAACTCATAGGTTGGGGTACCAACACCAGCAGAAAGAGCCTCGGTCAGAAGTGCAGTACCGGTGACGTAAGCTGCCTTGTTGACTGGGCCTCCCATGTCAAATGCGCACATGCAACCAATTGCAAGACCAAGGACAATTGGGCCAGAAGCAGATAGGCCGCGCAGGAAGTTCATCATGCCGGTGTTAATTGCTGCCATAGGACCAGAAATACCCAGCATAACCAGGCCAACAATAGTGGTGGAAAGCAAAGGATACAGGAAGATTGCCTTCAAGCCGTCAAGGTTCTTTGGAAGGCCAGAGAGGAGCTTCTCAAGACCAACGATGACATAACCAGCAAGGAAGCCGCCGACGATGCCGCCCAGGAAGCCAAAACCAACGCCAGCGCCGCCAGCATCAATCATGCCAGTAGTTGGGTTGATTGGAAGACCCTGGATAGCAATCATACCTGCAACAAAACCAGGAACAAGAGCAGGACGCTTGCCGATAGACTCAGCAATGTAAGCAGAAAGAACTGGAACCATAAGGCCCATTGCAATGCCACCGATGATCTTGAGCATGGCAGCAAAGCTGTTGTAGTCAGGCGCAGTGGAGCTGAAGGAAGTGATGCCCCAGAGGAATGAAACTGCAGTCAGAACGCCACCAGCAACAACAAAGACCAGCATGTGGCTAACGCCGTTCATAAGGTGCTTGTAGATGATGTGGCCTACAGACTCCTTCTCAATGGTGCTAGAAACAGGAGCGTCATCTGCCTCTGCAAGCTCGCCCTCAGGCAGAGCAACAAGAGCGCGGTCGATAAGACCCTCTGCATCCTTAATAGCTGCAGTAACACCAACATTTACCATTGGTTTTCCGGCAAAACGCTCAGCCTGAACGTCCTTATCGGCAGCAACAACTACTGCCTTGGCGTTCCTGATTTCAGCTGCGGTGAGCTCGTTCTCTACACCGACCTGGCCGTGCGTCTCAACCTTAATGGTAAGACCTTTAGCTGCGGCGGCCTTCTCAAGGGCCTCCTTAGCCATAAAGGTGTGCGCAATACCGGTTGGGCAACCAGTAGCAGCAACGATGTCATACTTTGACTCGTCAGCCACAGCACTCCCCTTTCATCCTAGTGCTCGGAATTGTTCCAAACACAACCAAAAAAGCTGCTCAATGTTAGCACTGAGCAGCTTTGATAACTACGCTCTTACATAAATTGTAATGAGAAAATTATGTTATTGAACACGCTTTCATTTAGCACGGCGTTTATGACAAAAACTTTGATGTTTTTTCTCGCCAAGAGCCCTAACGTACGTACCCTTTTCCAGGCGAGAAGATCATGCGCTAGAAACTTGCTTCTACTCTGCGTTCTCCTGACCAAAGCGTTCTTTTCTAAGACGCAGCGCCTCGTATGCGCAACCATACATTGCAGCCTGATTACCCAAGCTAGCAGCCTCAATACGAGCGCCCTTGCTTACCGGTAGAGCGTACTGCTCAAAACACTCGCGAAGCTCGGTAGCAAACGTTGCAAACGAGCCCGCAACACCGCCGCCAATCAAGAACATGGCAGGATCAACCACGCACGAAACCTGCGCCATAGCAAGACCCAGGTAGTGGCACATCTTATGGATAGCAAGGGTTGCGCATTCGTCGCCCTGAGCGTGAGCCCTAAACACGGACACCGTATCGGTCTCGTGCTCAATGTTCACAGGAACAACGCCGCGAACAGCGCATTCCTCCAGGTACAGACGGACAACACCCTTAGCAGAAGCATACTGCTCCAGGCAGCCGTGGCGACCACAGCCGCAGGTCAGCGTCTCTTCTGGCTCAACAATGATGTGACCAATCTCACCGCCCGCGCCAAAAGCACCTGCAGCAAGCTTGCCGTCTACAACAACACCTGCACCAACGCCGGTGCCCAGCGCAATCAGCACAAACGACGGCACACCCACGGCAACGCCAGCCCACGCCTCGCCCAGAGCAGCGGCGTTAGCATCGTTGACAAACGCGATAGTTGCGTTTGGCAGGCACATATTAATTGCCTGCACCAATCCCTCAGGATCAATGTCTACATTGGCGAGAAGACCAACGGTTCCGTCATCTGCAACAGGACCTGGAATATCCAAACCACACGCAATAACATCGTTGCGGCTTGCTTTTTGGCCATGAACAATCAGCTTAATAGCATCGGTTACCGTCTGATAACCGCCCTCGTTATCAAGTGCGGGCGTCTTGACCTTCTGCTCAGAAAGTAGCTCTCCCTCTGCAGAGAAGAGTCCCAGCTTGATGGTGGTACCACCAACATCAATGCCCAATACGTATTCCATAAAACCCCCTAGTTGCCGCGCTTAAGCGCGCCCTCAACAAGTTGCGCAAGAACGTCTTCAACAGCGTATCCTGCAGCCTCAATAGCCATTGGAACAAGGGAGGTCTCAGTGAGTCCTGGGAATGTCTTCAGACCCATGACCATAACGTGATGTCCATCCCAAATAAAATCAATACGAGCAAGATCTCTGCAGCCATAAGCGGTGTACACCTCAAGAGCTGCGCGCTCAAGAGCCTCACGAGCAGCAGCTGGATCTGCGCCAAGTGCTGCCAAAGACTCAGGACGAACTGGGCAGAAGTGCTGAATACGCTCTGGATCAAGACGAGCATCCGTGTCGTAAATACCCTTGGTCACTGAAATCTCTACTGGTGGCAGGGTTTTCTCGCCATCTGCGTCAGAGAGCACGGTAACGCTTACTTCAACGCCATCAACCCACTGCTGGATAATGACGGAGTCGTCAAAACCAAGTGCGCCGAGAAGTGCTGGTCCAAGCTGGTCAGCGCTGTCAACCTTAGAAAGGCCCATAGCAGA
>CAUUFE010000058.1:0-5380 GCA_963544415.1 uncultured Atopobium sp. | reverse complement strand
TGCGCAAACTTCATCAACGGTGAGCTTTGGGGAAAGCCAACAGATCTGCCTTGGGGGGTAATGTTTGAGACAGGAGGAACGGTCTACCGGCATCCTTCTCAGCTCTACGAAGCACTTCTCGAGGGCCTTGTGATGTTCGCCATTTTGTACGTCCTTTCTAGGAAGTACCCTCCTCGTCCACAAGGAACGTTCATTGGAACGTTTTTGATGCTCTATGGCATTTTTAGGTTTGTCGTGGAATTTGTTCGTGTTCCAGACGAGCAGCTTGGCTACCTTTTTGGCAGCTTTATTACCATGGGACAGTTGCTCAGTCTGCCTTTAGTTGTACTTGGAATTATGGTGCTTGTTTTGGCAAGAAGGCTAAATTCACCACAAGTTGGAAGGAATTAGAAGCATGTTTAAAAAGGCGCTCAATAGCCTTTTCTCCATACTTTTAGTGTTTGCGCTCTTACCAGCTCCTGCATTCGCAGAAGCAGCGGGGGAGCTGACCACTACTGTTACTGCAACCTCCTCAGCAGAGAATGCCCTTACTGCTCAGGACAACGCTTCTGGTACGGAAGCTGCTTCTGGTACGGTAGAAGCTACAAGTGGTGCAACCACAACCTCTGAAGAGACAGGCCCTGGTGTTGCAGCAACCACAAATGAGACTGACTATCCACACAAAACGCTGGATCAGGCAGTAGAAACTCTGACTAATTCCTTCTATAAGCCAAAACCTCGCTATGGTGTAGATACTAACCTCAACACCATGGTTGCAGAAGAGTTGCGTCGCATTGGTGCTGGAGAGGTTAACGTTAGAGTGGCATCTGTTCAGATGTCTTCGACAGCTTCATATGCTCACGCAGGCATTTCTACTGATTTTGCGACTAATGGTTCTATTGAGTACTTCTGGATGGATGCGGCCGGTTTTACTAACCAGAGAAGCACTCTTATCCTCCGTCAGGCAAAAGTTACCTTTGAACTTTCTAAAGACGGAAAGACCGTCCAATATACCTGCAATGTTTTAATTCCTTGGGATGAGGCAAAATCTCAGGCGCAACTTGCTGACGTATCTCAAAACCTTGCGCCATCATACGCGGCAGGACAGAATGAATCTTCTGTAACTTCAGACTTTACTCTTCCACATAAGCTTGTTTCCGCAGATGGAAACCAACTTTCATGGTCTAAGGTCACTTGGACTAGCTCAGATACCTCTGTAGTTCGCGTTGATGGATACGGCACTGAGCCCTATAAGGCAACAGTTACCCGCGGCATTCGTGACAAGCAGGTAACACTCACTGCAAACGTTTCTTTGAGCAGCTCAGACGCTCCTCAGACAAGCTATCAGAAAACCTTCACCATAACGGTTCCAGGTGATTCTTCGGCTATTGCCGATGCTCAGAATAACCTGTTAAGACGCATTAACAGGCGTTTCTCGACATCTAGCATTAAAGATGTGTATACCAATCACTCCATTGATGCTCAGGCAGTCACAGACGATCTTCAGATGCCTACACCAAAGAACTTTGGTTTGGATGGCAAGCGCTATCAGTTTGCGTATACGTCCTCCAATGACGCCATTAGGTTTAATGGTTATCGAGCAACGGTGTATCAGCCTCTGCCTTCTGCGTCTGCGCAGCAGGTAGACATCACCCTGACTGTTACTGATAAGGAGAATCCTGAGGTAACAGTCTCTAAGACGCTAACGGTTACGGTAAGTCCCCTGAATCAAGCTGACATTGATGCAGAGCTTGCTTTGATGAATGAGTCAAAGGCTCATTTCTGGGATGCTCTTGCTACTCCTTCTGGTCAGCAGGATAAACAGGACAGCGTTTCTGAGTCCCTGGCTACACCAAACAAGTTCTATCGTGCTGCAGACGGTTCTTTGACCTGGTCGTATGATGTTAACAATACCGATAAGACCGCAAGTGGTATTGTGCCTTCCGAGTTCCCAACGTATGACCCCATGGGTCCTGCTGATCAGGCGCGCACCTACAGCTCTTCTCAGCCAACAATCATTCAGAACGAGAACCTTGTTCTAACACAGACTCCTGAGTACAACACTTCTGTTACGGTTTCTGCGCTTCTTTCAAGTGCACGTTATTCTCGCTATGCAAGCTTGTATCCAGATAACGAGCAGTTCCAGGCTCTTACTAATCAGAAAGTTTCTGCCACCTTTACCGTGGCGGGCGAGAAGGGCGCTCAATCTGCAGAGGAAGATCCAGACCCAAGTCAGCTTGTTTCCGTCACCCTTTCTGTAGTGGGTCTTGATAAAGACGGCAAGCCTCAGCACTGGGCTCCTACACAGACTATTGAGGTTCGCAAGGGCACAACTGCTGATAAGGTAACGTACGATTACCTAAAGAATAACGGTCTTACCTACGATGCGGCGGGCGGTTATCTATCTTCTATTACGTCTCCTGCACAGGGTTTGACACTTGCAACAGCTCAGGTTGATGGTGCCTATAAGTGGTGGCAGTTCTTTGTGAACGGCCAGCTTTCGGACAAGATGGCAAATAATGTTACCTTGGACGAGAACACAACTATTACCTGGACATATGGTGGTCAGGATAGCTCCATTCCAACTCCTCAAAAAGAGTTAGTTATCAATCCATTTGCTGAGCACCCTAACTACGATGCATCTTGGAGCGGTTTTGGTAGCGGAAACGGTTCCACTACTACGCAGAGCACCCCAATTAACTCTGCAGCCTTGCGCTGGAGTGTTACTGAGGGAACTCAAAATGCACCAGGATTTATTTCTGACCAGGTCATTGTTAAAGATGCTGTCTATTACGTGAGCGGCTCTACCCTTAAAGCAGTTGATGCTGCAACAGGTAACCTTATTGCTGAGGCACAGATTGGCTCTAAGGTCTCGTACTTTGCACGTCCTCTCTACGTTAATGGCATGATTGTTGTTGCTACCGATGATGGCTGTCTTACCGCTTTCTCGGCAACAACTATGGAGTGCATCTGGAAGACAGAACCGCTGGATACTACTAATACGCTGCAATCTGTTTCTAGCCTGACGGTTAATAACGGCACCATCTTGGCTGAGTTTACCAAGATGAGTGGATTTGACGCAGCTGGCGGCTACATGGTTGCTGTTGACGCTACGACTGGTGCGCTTCGCTGGAAGCAGAACGCACAACCTGCAAATATACCTAGTGCTACCTCTGGTCAGGCTTCGGGCTATTACTGGTCTGGTGCTGCTGCTTCTGGCTCTGACTTTATGATTGGTGATGAGTCCTCTTCAGTCAGACTCATTAGTGGTACAACTGGCGCAATTGAAGCTGAGCTTAATCTTGGCTCACCAATCCGCGCAGGTATTGTTCCTGTCTCCGTTGATCAAAACGGCAACGGAACCTACCTTGCCGTAACTAGAAATGACGGCACGCTGCACCTGATTAGAAGAAATGGCTCTTCTCTTGTTGAGGAGAAGCAGGTCAAATTTGCAGCAGAGTCTACCTCTACACCAACAATCAGCGGCTCTAACGTCTTTGTTAACGGTGTTGATGCTGAGGGCTACGGAACAATTTCCGTCATTTCTCTGGACACCTTTACGGTGACTGACCAGGCTCGTGCTGGAAAGGGTAAGTCTCAGAGCACGCCTCTTGTTTCTGTTCAGCAAAACGGTACCTATGCGTACTTCACCGTAAATGGTCTACCTGGCGGTGTATGGGTCTACAAGCTGGGCTCTGGTCGAGCAGCTCAGATTTACACTCCAGATAAAGACCATCAGAACTACACCACGTCGTCGGTTATTGCAGACTTTGAGGGCAATCTTTACTACACCAACGACTCTGGCACGCTCTTCTCGCTTATTAATCAGAAACCTTCTGGCGAGAATACCCAGCCATCTGGAGACATTTTCAGCAGGACAGACACAACGTCTACGAATGTACCAGCTCAAGATCCTTCATCTCCGGCTGCGCATGAAACTTCCTCGACCACCTCTACGAGTGCAGGTGAGGAGGTTACAAAGGCTCCATCTGAGAACAAGACTGCAGATAATAACTCTGACGAGAAACAACTTCCGCCAACTGAATACTCAAACAAGCAGGCCGCCGCTCCACAGCAGGTGTCCTCTGCGCCTACTATCCCGCTTTTGAGCGTCTTTGGTTTCTTTGCTTCTGCAGCAGTTCTTGCAGTGTTCGTAGCGTTGCTTAAGAAAGAAACCGCTGCAATTCACCATGTTTCCAATGGCCGAGGCCAGGTGAGATAGTGGTTAAGCTCACAAGAGAATCAAAACGGATTCTCTATTTGGCAGCATCAATTGTGTCTCTTCTGTTCATGCTTTTCTTTGCATGGACGCTTGTGCAGTATTTCTTTGCGCCTGCTTCAAGCACTTCAGCTCAGGAAGCGCCTGCTGCACAGGGTCAGACAGTAGCAGGTGCTTCTGGTGCTCAAACAGACTCTCAGACGGCACAGACGCAAGGTGGCTCTGGTTCAGGTTCTCAATCAACCTCCGATGCGTCTAAAACACAAGATTCCTCTAGTCAGAACACGTCGGAGCCTTCTAACTCTGGTAACTCAACAAACGCGATAGCTGCTCCTCGTAAAGAGAATGGCGCGCTTTCTGTAAGCGTTACGGTTGATGGATCCGCTGCAAAGGGACCTTCGTTTACTGTAAATCTTCAGGTACAAGAGGGTACTTCTGTCTATGACGCGTTGCTCGCAAGTGGCGCTGGGGTAAATGCCCGCAGCACATCGTTTGGCATGTATGTTGCAGCGATTAATGGACTTGCAGAGCGCGACCATGGTCCGCAGAGCGGCTGGGTATACTCGGTTAACGGTGTCCAGCCTAATTACACGTCAGACGCATATGTTCTGCACGATGGCGATTCAGTTGTTTGGACATACGTTAACGCGGTGAATTAATGAATCCGGCGCGCACAAGTTTTTCTCGCCTGCATCCACTTGCTACGATTGTGTTGTTTGGGTGCGAGGTTGTGCTTGCTGCTTTTTCTTTTCAGCCTCTCTGCGCGCTGATTGCTTTTGTAGGAGCGCAGCTTTGTACAATCCAGTTATTTGACGCCAAACATGCTGCTAAACAGCTTGTTTGGTATGCTCCAATTATTGTATTGATGACAGTTATCAATCCGTTTTTCTCGGCATCTGGGTCTACTGTTTTGTATTCTTTTGGGCACACACAACTGTACGCAGAGAGTATTGTGTACGGAGCTACTTCGGGTCTGGTACTTGTAAGCACGTTGAGCTGGCTTGAGTGCCTGTTTGTGGCGGTGTCTCCGCTCGAGTTGTTACAGCGCTCAAGCATGCGTTTTCCAGGGCTGCAACTGGTCTTGAGCCTTTCTGTGCAGCTTATGTCTCAGTTGCTTTCTGACCTTACCGTGGCGCAACAAATTCAGTCGGCAAACACCGCAGCTCAAACGTGTCATTCTGC
>CAUUFE010000057.1:0-5422 GCA_963544415.1 uncultured Atopobium sp. | reverse complement strand
GACTGCTCCGTTCGTGATGCAGAGATGACTGAGCTCTTCATCGTCGAGGGTGACTCCGCAGGTGGTTCTGCAAAGATGGCACGCGACCGTTCTATCCAGGCAGTTCTTCCACTTCGCGGAAAGATTTTGAATGTCGAGCGCGTACAGGCTCACCGTGCGCTTTCTTCTGACACCATCACTTCCTTAATTACTGCTATTGGTACTGGTGTTGGTGACGAATTTAATATTGAGAAGGCACGTTATCACAAGATTGTCATCATGACCGATGCCGATGTTGACGGCTCTCACATTAGAATTCTTCTACTTACCTTCTTCTATCGTTACATGAAGCCAATGATTGACGCAGGTTATATCTACGTTGCTCAGCCTCCTCTGTATCAGATTAAGCCAAAAGGTAAGAAGAACGGCAAATACATCTATACCGATGAAGAGCTTGCTCTTGAGACAAAGAAGTTTGAGGACAACACCAAGTTCACCATTCAGCGCTATAAGGGTCTTGGTGAGATGGATCCAGAGCAGCTATGGGCAACTACTATGGAGCCAAAGAACCGCATTCTTCTAAAGGTAACCATTGATGATGCTCTTGCAGCTGATCGTGCAGTTTCTGACCTTATGGGCAACCAGGTTGAGAAGCGTAAAGACTTCATCCAAACACATGCAAAAGACGTCCGCTTCCTGGACATTTAATGGTTTCTCGCTAAATCATTAGACAGAAAATGAAAGGGTAACTTGTGGCAGACGATAAAAATATGAATGACGATCTTTTTGGTGCAGATGAGGACCAAGACCTTGATGCACAAAACGATATGGATGAAGAATACGAAGATGACGAGGTAGAAGAAGACTCTGACGAGTTTGATCCAGAGACTGGAGTAAATCTCATAACCGGAGAGACTTCACACATCATCTCTGATGAGGCTGGTACTCGTCTTGACCTCTCTGACATTCACGGCGGCACCCTTAAGCCAACCGACCTGTCCTCAGAGATGAAGACTTCCTTCCTTGAGTATTCCATGTCCGTTATTGTTGCTCGTGCACTTCCAGATGTTCGAGACGGCCTTAAGCCTGTTCACCGTCGTATTTTGTACGCAATGAGTGAGGCCGGCATTACGCCAAACCGCCCACATAAGAAGTCTGCATGGGCAGTCGGTGAAGTCATGGGTAAGTACCACCCACACGGTGACTCCGCTATTTATGACTCCATGGTCCGTATGTCTCAGGACTTCTCGATGAGGCTTCCTCTGATTGATGGTCACGGAAACTTTGGTTCTATCGACGGCGATCCACCAGCAGCTATGCGTTATACCGAGGCACGTCTTACCAGAAGTGCTATGGAGATGCTGGCAGAGCTTAACAAGAACACCGTTGACCTTCAGTCAAACTATGATGAGTCACTGACAGAGCCAGCAGTTCTTCCTGCTCGTTTTCCAAATCTTTTGGTTAACGGTTCTTCAGGTATTGCAGTTGGTATGGCTACCAACATTCCTCCTCACAACCTTGGTGAGGTAACTAACGCTGTCTGCATGATGATTGAGAACCCTGACGTTACCACTGAGGAGCTCATGACCGTTCTACCTGGTCCTGACTTCCCAACAGGCGGCATCATCATGGGCACTCAGGGCATTAAGGACGCCTATGAGACTGGTCGCGGTTCTATTACAGTCCGCGCAAAAGTCCACGTTGAGCAGGTTAAGAGTGGTCGTCAGCGTCTTGTTGTTACCGAGATTCCATATCAGGTTAACAAGGGTCTTCTCCAGGAGAAGATTGCTCAGGCAGTCAACGAGAAGAAAATTGAAGGCATCTCTGACATGCGCGATGAGTCCAACCGTAAGGGTATGCGTATTGTTTTGGACCTCAAGCGCGATGCGGTTCCACAGGTTGTTCTGAATAACCTGTACAAGAAGACTCAGCTTCAATCCAACTTTGGCATCATTGACCTGGCCTTAGTTGACGGTGTCCCTCGTACGCTTTCTCTTCGCGAGATTCTGCGCCACTACATTGATCATCAGATTGATGTCGTACGCCGTCGTACTGAGTTTGATTTGGATAAGGCTCAGAAGCGCGTCCACATTTTGGAAGGCCTTCTGACCGCAGTTGATAACATCGACGAGATTGTCCACATCATCCGCAGCTCGCAGGATGATACCGAGGCAAAGAAGCGCATGAACGAGCGCTTTGGCCTGGATGAGATTCAGGGCGAGGCAATCCTTCAGATGCGTCTGCGTCGCCTTACTGGCCTGGCACGTCAGGATCTTGTTGATGAGATTTCCCAGCTCAGGCTTGATATTGCCTACTACGAGGATCTTCTCGCCCACGAGGAAAAGATTCTGGCAGTTATCGCTGATGAGCTCCGTGAGATTTCCAACCGCTACGCCGACAAGCGCCGCACACAAATCTCTGACCAGGACATTCAGAACCTGGACGTTGAGGATCTTATCGCTGAAGAGGATATGGTTGTCACCGTTACTCACGCAGGCTACGTAAAGCGCGTTCCTGTTGAGATTTATCGCTCCCAGAAGCGCGGCGGCAAGGGCGTACAGGGCGTTTCTCTCAAAGAGAACGATTTTGTCGAGAACCTCTTTGTTGCTTCCACCCATGATTACGTGCTGTTCTTTACCAACTTTGGTAAGGTGTACCGCCTCAAGGTCCACGAGCTTCCTGTTGGCAACAGAACCACTAAGGGTAGCGCAATCATCAACGTTATTGAGACGCTTGCAGAAGGCGAGAAGGTCAAGGCAGTTATCACTACCCGCGACTTCCCAGAAGACAACTACCTGATGTTTGCTACCAAGCAGGGTATGGTCAAGAAGACAGCAATGTCTGAGTACGACCGTACACGCAAGGACGGCCTCATTGCAATCAACCTCAAGGACGGCGACGAGCTGGTTAACGTCCGCCGCGTCCACCCAGGTGACAAGGTTGTTCTGTGCTCTTCTGACGGCAAAGCAATCTTGTTTGACGAGGCTGAAGCAAGAAGCATGGGCCGCGGCACCTCGGGCGTTCGTGGTATTACGCTCAAGGGCGATGCAACTATGCTTGGCATGGAGATTACCAACGGCAACGGTGACCTCTTCGTTATTACCGAGAAGGGCTACGGAAAGCGCACGGCAATTTCTGAGTATCCAGTCCACAAGCGTGGTGGCCAGGGTGTCTTTACCATCACAATGACGGAGAAGAAGGGTAACCTGGTTGCCTGCCGCGTTGTTGGTCCTCAGCACGAGATTATGATCATGTCCGAGGAGGGCGTTGTAATCCGCGTCAAGGCTGGCGACATCTCCAAGCTTGGCCGCTCCACTCAGGGCGTCAAGGTTATGAACCTCTCTGGTACTGACGTTGTTTCTGCAGTTGCTCGTATGGTTGCCAACAAAAAGAAGGCTCCTAAGCACGCAGAGAACCAAGGTATGCTTGATCTGATGGCAGCAGGCGCTCGCGATGCTGACGAGGCAGAGTCTGTTGACCTCGGAGATGAAGAGGAAGTACTGGACGATTCACTGCTGGATGATGACGAATAAGCATTTCAGCTATACGTAATTTGAAGAGCTCAGGAGGTAATTCTCCTGAGCTCTTTTCGTTTACCGAGAAAAACAACACGCTAACGGTAATGATTTTTATATAAAAGATGAGTCAGTTGTTTAAAATCCGCCCTAGAGCAGGACTTATGAGAAATCCTCAGGGGAGACATCCTCAATAAACTGACGGAATTCCTCAAGCTCTTGGGCCTGAACGTCCTTCTCGACATCAGTAAAGTCTGGAGCAGCAGCAATTTCTAGAACGCTCTCGTCAGCAAAGATGGGAGCGTTTGTTCTTACTGCCAGCGCAATTGCGTCGGATGGGCGAGCGTCCACGTAAATATGCTCTCCCTCTTTAGAGATGAGCTCAATTTGCGAGAAAAACGTGGTGCCGCGGACGCCCACAATGCGTACGCTTTTAATATCTGCATCTAGAGAATCAAGAACGGAGCGGAGAAGGTCATGCGTTAGAGGTCTCTCGGTAGATTCTTGATCAATGCCAAGACTGATAGCAGATGCCTCAATGTTGCCAATCTTGATAGGAAGACTTAAAGAAGAGACGCCGCGTGGGTCATGAAGACGCAGAACAATTACGGAAGAGATAGGTCCTCCTCCGACAACAACTGTCTGTATGTCCATACGCTTCAGCGACACAAACACTCCAAATAGCACGTCTTTTATCAATCTTTGGGCAGATAGTCTACGACTCTCTGTTTTCATTTCATACCCAGTTTCAAGAAAGTTTAAAACAAAACAAAAAAAGTGTTGACCTATGAGAATTATGGAGGTATTATTTTTCCCTGCGTTGGGCCTGTAGCTCAGTTGGTCAGAGCGTCCGGCTGATAACCGGGAGGTCACAAGTTCAAACCTTGTCAGGCCCACCACTTTATGTGACAATAGTCACCCCAACGTTAGCCGAGTCGCCGTTGGGGTGATTATTAAAACCTTCTGGGCCCAACCAGAAGTCAGTACGGGGAATTAGCTCAGCTGGGAGAGCGCGGGCTTTGCAAGCCTGAGGTCAGGGGTTCGATCCCCCTATTCTCCACCAAATGTTCAAGGCCAGGGATTTTCTCCCTGGCCTTTTTGCTTAGACGCTAAAAACATACCGATAGCCGCCAATATCAGCCACTTATCGAATAGTTGAAATATTTTCGAAAAAGTTTGAGTACGATTTACACAGGAGTATGTTCTTTTCATTGGCGCTGTGGGTAACCACAAGGAGAGAAAAGAGTTCTAATGTCAAACCTTACTCGTCGCAACTTTTTTGGTGTCAGCGCAGTTGTAGCAGGTTTGGGTATCACCGCCTGCAAAAAGTCCGATTCTGATACTAGCGAGAAAAAAGAATCTGACACAAACTCTACCGATGCTGTTGGTGCACCAGAAGAGCTGGTAAAGGCAGCAAAAGAAGAAGGTAAGCTAATTGTTTATGGCTCTTGCGAGGAAGAGTACCTAAACGCAGTTTGTGCAAACTTCAAGAGCCTGTACGGCATTGATGTTCAGGCACAGCGTCTCTCAACTGGAGAAGTTGCTGCAAAGATTGAGGAAGAGAACGGTCATCCATCAGCTGACGTCTGGTTTGGCGGAACAACCGATCCTTACAATGTCACCTCTTCAAAGGGCCTTCTTGAGCAGTATGAGCCAAAGAATGCATCACACCTTATTTCTGATAAGTTCAAGAGTACCAACAAAGACTGGTATGGAATTTATAAGGGCATTCTGGGCATTCTGTACGATAAGGATGAGCTTCAGCGCCTTAAGCTTGATGTTCCTCAGGATTACAAAGACCTTATCGATCCTAAATATAAGGGCCTTATTTGGTCTTCTAACTACAACACCGCAGGTACTGCAAAGCTGATCATCAACACCGTTATTCAGAAGTACGGTCATGACCAGGGTATTCAGTATCTTGTTGA
>CAUUFE010000056.1:0-5447 GCA_963544415.1 uncultured Atopobium sp. | reverse complement strand
AGTATCTTTATCAGCGGAAAGATCCTCGCGAATACGACCAACATAGATAAGGTCCTGGTCAGAAGTATCAAGAGGCATTGGGTACTGAAGCTCTGCTGGGTTGTCTACAACCTTGATTCCTGGAGCATCCTCAAGAATAGCACGAGCCTCATCTGGACTCAAAGGACGCTCAAACTCAACAGTGATGGACTCAGAGTGTGAGCGCATCGTTGGAACGCGAACACAGGTGCAGTTAACGCGCAGCTCAGGAAGGTGCATGATCTTGCGACCCTCGTTTTGCATCTTCATTTCCTCGGAAGTGTAGCCAACCTCATCAAAGCCGCCAATCTGTGGAATCAGATTGACTGCCAGCTGGTATGCAAATGGAGCGGTCTCGGTTACTTCCCTACCTGCAACAACGTCAGCCATCTGATTCTTCAGGCTGGTGAGGCCAGGAAGGCCAGCACCTGATGCAGCCTGATAGGTTGACGCAATAATACGCTTTGCACCTGCTGCCTTATGTAGAGGATACAGAGGTACCAAGCCAATAATGGTTGCACAGTTTGGATTAGAGATGATGCCGTTATGGTTCTTGATATCCTCGGCGTTAATCTCTGGGATTACCAGCGGAACGTTTGGGTCCATTCTAAATGCATGGGAGTTATCAACGCAGACGCATCCACGCTTAACCGCTTCAGGGAGCAGCTCTTTTGCCTGCTCGTCGCCAGCTGCGCCAAGGACAATGTCTACACCCTCAAAAGCCTCTGGTGTTGCTTCGCGGATTACAATCTGCTGGCCAGCAAATTCGATAGTTTTACCAGCGCTTCGAGCGGATGCCAGAAGCACCAGCTCCTTGATAGGAAAATTACGCTCTTCAAGGCACTGCATCATCTGGGCACCAACAACGCCGGTAGCACCAAGAATTGCAACGACCTTACCGTTTGGATCAAAAGTCATAGTTACCTCGAAACCATTTCGTCACGAACAAATCCGTTATAAATGACGCCAATTGTGCGATCAAAGTCGGCATTATCGACGCCCACAATAATACTAATCTCTTCCGAGCTCTGCGTAATCATGCGAATGTTGACGCCCGCATTGCCCAGCGCGCCAAAGATCTTACCAGAGGTGCCGGAACGCCTAGACATATTACGACCAACAACAGAAACAAGAGCTAAGCGGTCTACCATCGTAATGTCATCAGGTTCAATCTCGCGACGAATATCGCTGATGATGGAATAAACCGTATCCTTTACGTCGGAGGCATTTACCACAATACCAAACGAATCAACGCCTGTTGGGATGTGTTCAACAGAGACGCCGTAGCGCTCAACAATATTGAGTGCGCGGCTGATGACACCAACTTCGTTGGACATGTGAGCCTTCTTAACGTGAATAGCCAAGAAGTCTTTCTTGCCTGCAATACCTGTAATCAAGTGCTCGTTTGTATCGCCATCCGCGGTCTCACGGATAACCGTGCCTGCATCTTCTGGACGGTTGGTGTTCTTTATCTGAATTGGAATATTTGCCTCACGAACAGGGAAAATTGCCTCTTCCTGAAGAACGGAAGCGCCCATGTAAGAAAGCTCGCGCATCTCGTCAAAAGTAATACGGCCAATGGCGCGTGGATTCTGAACAATGCGAGGATCCGCAGAAAGGAAGCCAGACACGTCAGTCCAGTTCTCATACAAGTCAGCGTCCAGGCAGCGGGCGACAATGGCGCCGGTAATATCGCCACCACCGCGCTGGAACAACTTAATTGCACCGTCAACGGTAGCACCGTAGAAGCCAGGCAGCACAAACGAGCCGCTGCGAGCAACAACTTCTTTAAGTCTAGAAGCAGTGCGCTCCATATCAATGGTGCCATCATGATGGAACAGCATAACGTCCGCTGCGTCAACAAAGGGCAGGCCAAGATACTCAGCAAGAATCTGGCAGGTGAACCACTCGCCTCTACTTACTACATACTCTGGCGAGAAGGACTTGATGCTTGTAGCAAACTTCTCAAACTCCTCGGCGACAGGCCATGCAACTCCCAGTTCATCAGCAATCTCCACAAAGCGAGCCTCGATGTCTGCAAGTAAAGAGGTGCAGTCAACGTGATACTCAATGTGGGCATTTACCAGCAGCAAAAGATCCGTAATCTTGTTATCGGTTGAGTGGCGCTTTCCTGCTGCAGACGAAACAATAAAACGTCTATCAGGGTCAGTCTCAACAATAGCTTTAACTTTTTTGAACTGCTCTGCAGAAGCAACACTTGAGCCGCCAAATTTTGCAATTTTGATCATTTCTAATTCCTCTTTTCAAGTGCAGCCATAAAGGTTGTAGGATCTTGCAAAAGTGCGCTGGTAAGAAGATCACGGGCCTTCTCGGCACTTAGATTTTTAACCAACTGAGCACCCGGCTCCCAGAACGAGCCACCCGGAACATCCGCTTGCGTCCTAAATACGTAATCAGAAACAAGCAGCTCAGGATTATACGAAAGATCTGACGAGAAGGTCTGCTGACCCCCAGCAGGAGCCGCAGCACAGTCAATAATATCCTGTACGACGGCGTTTGCCGTTGGGTCGCCACCGGCACCCTGACCGTAAAACTTGAGCTCGCCAATGGTATTTCCCACGGCAGTTGCAACGTTAAAGTTAGTTGGAACGTTGGCCTCTATGGTTGAGAGCGAAACCGCAACTGGCTCAACAGCTACCGCATACGATGAACCGTCAGAAACACCACGACCAAAGAGCTTGATTGTCATATCGTGACTGCCAAACATGGCAAGGTCACGCTTAGTTAAGTTTCTGATACCAGACATAGGAATCTGGTCTGTGCAGATTACGTCGAAGGCAATAGATGCAGAAATCATAGTCTTAGAGCGAACATCAATGCCGTCGATATCGCTTGACGGGTCTCGCTCGGCGTAACCCAGCTCCTGAGCCTTGCTCAGAACCTCAGCAAAGTCCGTTCCGTCTTTGAGCATGGAATAGACAATGTAGTTGGTGGTTCCATTCATGATTCCCCAGAACGCAGAAATCTCGTCAATACGACGAACTTTCTGAATTCCCGCAATCCAAGGAATGCCGCCACACACGCAGGCTTCAATCTTAAAGTTGACACCCGCCTCGGCAGCAAGGGTCATGAACTCCTCAAAATGCGCAGATACCACGGCTTTATTTGAAGTGACTACATTTTTCTTAGCAATCAGCGCAGCTTTGATGTACTCATAGGCTGGCGAGAGACCGCCCATGCACTCGACAACCGTATCGAGCGCGGGGTCAGACAAGAGCGCATCAAAATCTGACGTTGCTCGAGGGTCAACATGCTCTTTACCAGCTCTAACCAAGATGGACGTCAGATTAGCGTCAGAAACGCGCTCATCAAGAATGCGCGCAACTGAAGCACCAACCGTTCCAAATCCAAGTAGGGCAACGTTTTGCATATAACTCCAAATCTAGCAGTCGTTTTGCGAGAAAACCGATTACCTGCAAGGCTAATTGCAGAGCAAGGACAACCGCACGCAAAGGTGACTGCACTGATAACAATCTCATAGACAAAAACTACCAAAAACCTAGACAGAATCTAATCGACAGTTTTTCTCATCCTCATAATGCTATGAACAATTCTATGTTACAAGCGACATTTACTTCTCACTGTTAAAATAATAGAAACGCAACACGCGAGACGCGCAATTTGCACGCGCGCAACACGCGACACGTTCTAAAGATTGGTGGTTTCATGGCCGTCGCATATCACAGCACAAGAAGCTCTGACCATACCGTTTTGGCTAAACAAGCCATTTTGCAGGGAATTGCTCCCGACGGCGGCCTTTATATCCAAGATTCAATTGGCGAGAAACCCCTCGATCTTGCAAAGGTTTGTTCTCAGGGCTTTAAAGCTACTGCTTTCGATGTGCTTTCTGCTCTGCTGGACGACTACTCTGCTGAAGAGCTGACTCGCTGTATTGAGGGCGCGTATGGCTCTCAGTGGGACACCCAGGCTATCACGCCTGTTTCTGCTATCGGAGAAGACTGGCTGCTTGAGCTCTTCCATGGTCCAACGTCGGCATTCAAAGACGTTGCGCTTCAGATGCTCCCCCGCCTGATGAGCGTTGCCCGCGAGGACGCGGACGTAGCTGGCGCTGTCGACGCTGAGGGTACTGCGGGCGTGGCTGCCACTGCCGGCAAGAGCATCATGATTGTGACCGCAACTTCTGGCGACACTGGTAAAGCTGCACTTGAGGGTTTCAAGGATGTACCTGGTATGGGCATCACCGTCTTTTACCCTGAAGGCAAGGTTTCTGATATTCAACGCCTGCAGATGGTGACTCAAAAAGGCTCTAACGTAGCTGTTTGCGCTGTTAAGGGAAACTTTGACGACGCTCAAAACGCCGCTAAAGCAATCTTTGCTAACAAGGAGTTGGCGCATGAGTTGGCCGGTAAGGGCACGGTACTTTCCAGCGCAAACTCCATCAATATTGGTCGTTTGGCCCCACAGGTAACCTACTACTTTGACGCATATGCCCAGCTTGTTGCCAAGGGTGCCATCGCCCAGGGTCAAAAAGTTACTTTCTGCGTGCCAACCGGCAACTTTGGCGACGTCCTCGCAGGTTACTTTGCAAAAGAAATGGGACTTCCTGTTGATCGCCTCATTGTGGCTTCTAACAGCAACAAGGTGCTGACTGATTTCTTGGAAACAGGCATCTACGATCGTAGACGTGCATTTGAAAAGACCATCTCTCCCTCAATGGACATTCTGGTTTCATCAAACCTTGAACGACTCCTCTATCTTGCGTCCGGCAAAGACACTGAGCTTGTCAGCTATCTGATGAACCAACTGGTGGCTGAGGGCATCTACACGGTTCCTACTCAGGTCATGGATACCATCCGTGAAACCTTTGATGCTGGCTTTGCAACTGATGTTCAAACGCAGGAAACCATCCGTTCTACCTGGGAGAATTGTCGTGTGCTGATTGATCCTCACACAGCCGTCGCAAAGCACGTGCTTGACAGGGTTTCTCGCCAGGCGGGTAACGTGCGCGTTTGTCTGTCCACTGCTAGCCCGTACAAGTTCTCGTCCGACGTGCTTGCCGCGCTGGGCTACTCGACCGCTGGCCTGGATGACTTTGCGTGCATGCATACGCTCGCCGAAATCACGGGCACTAATCCGCCAATCCAGCTTTCATCGCTGAATGATAACGTTATCATTCATACTGACGTTCGCGAGAAGGAACAGCTTGCTTCATACGTTTCCGAAGCATGCGGGCGTATTTTTGCTTGTTAGACTCTGAGAAAGCAGGTTCTACATGCTCGACAACACCATCTTGACCGTTTCTGTACCTGCTACCTCTGCAAACATTGGCGTCGGCTACGATACACTGGGCCTTGCGTTTAACCTACGCGCAAAAATTACGTTTAGGGAATCTCCTACGCTCATCATTGACGGCTGCCCCGAGCAGTTTAGAAACGATGACAACCTTG
>CAUUFE010000055.1:0-5563 GCA_963544415.1 uncultured Atopobium sp. | reverse complement strand
GACTTCAGAGCTTCAGAGATGTCATCAAAAAGACCTTGCGAGCGCAAATCGCAGGTAACAGCCAAGTGGCGACCAACACCCGTATTAATGCCCACAAGGTTAGAAAGCTGCAAAATAAGAGCTGGTGGCAGGTTATCAATACAGAAATAACCCATGTCCTCAAACACATGAAGCGCCTGCGTACGACCCGATCCAGACATACCCGTAATAATGACAATGTCGGGAATAACTGAAGATGTAGGATCGTTTTTCTTCACGGGCGCTCCTTAAATACGTGACGAGAAAACCTTACCGCTCCAAGCGTTAATCCTCAAGTGCTGCAGCAAACCAAGAAGTAATTGAAGTTGGATGTGTAATGGCTGTACCTGAAACAACTGCCCAAGCGCCTGCATCCAGAGCATCTTTTGCGTCTTGTGGTGTGTGAACGTGACCCTCGCAAATAATGGCGATACCTGGGAATTCAGTGGTTGCCTGCTTAAGAAGGGCAATATCAGGGCCATCGTCAAGCGTTGTATCAATAGCGGCCTTGTTGTGAGAAAGTGTAGTTGAAACGAGGTCACAACCAGCGGCAACAGCGCGACGGATGTCATCCATAGTCATGCAGTCAGCCATAATCAGCACGTCAGACTCTGTACGCAGAGTTGCAACAGTCTCTTCAAAGGTTCTACCATCAGGCCTTGGACGGTCTGTTGCATCCAGGGCAACAACATCTGCGCCGGCGTGAATACAAGCACGCGCATGACGAAGCGTAGGAGTAATGTAGACACCCTCATGACCCTCTTTCCAGAGGCCAATAACAGGAATTTCAACTCTGCCTTTAATGGCAGAGATGTCAGACAAACCCTGGCACCTAATAGCTGCAGCGCCGCCAAGCTCACAGGCGCGAGCAATCTGAGCCATGGTCTCTGGATGCCTCATAGGCTCACCAGGATACGCCTGGACGCTGACAATGAGTTTTCCTTTAAGTGACTCAACAAGCTCTGAATATGCCACGGTATTCTCCTTACCAGAATGTACGTACGTTAAAAGATATCTGTCTTTGCGACATACCTAGTCAGCAAGCAATATGCCTGCTGACATGCTTATGCCTAAAGACGTGTCTCTAAATAACCAGGTAGAATAAGGTTTTCTGCAGCTCCAATAAGAGGAGCTTCTCCACCAAGCGTGCCCTTCACAAGAGGCGTTGCCTGAACGGGAGGCATTGCCTGCAGCTTAAATGCAGCTTCAAGTGCCTCGTGCCAGTACTTGCCGCACTCTGCAACGGAGCCAGACAAAATGATGACAGAAGGATCAAGCATGTTGCACATGCTGCCCAAGACCTCACCAAGTGCGCGGCCTGAGCGCTCCTCTGCAGCCTGAGCGATCTTCTCGCCAGCAAGAGCCCTGCGGTCAATCTCAGCGCCATCAAGAGCGGAGCCGTCTTCAAGCGTATCGGAGCCGCCAAGGCGGACGTACTCGCGAATAATGCCAGGACCTGCGGAAACAGGCTCAAGGTGAGAAGTTCCACCACAAGGACAATCAACGCCTGCAGCCGCTGGAGTTGCAACGTGACCAATGTGACCAGCCTCGTCGTGAGCGCCCAGCATCAAAATGCCGTGGTTTACAAAAGCGCCACCAATGCCCGTGCCAACTGCTACGGTTAAAACGCTATCTTTGCCGTGACCAGCGCCGTGACGAGCCTCGCCCAGAGCGTGAGCATGCACGTCATTAAGGACGCTGCACGGAAGGTCAAACTCACTGGTAACTGCTGAGCCAAGAGCGGTTCCGCCCCAGCCTGGCATAAGCTCATTTGCGTAAGTGATGTCGCCTGTACGAGGGTCAACAACACCAGCAGAAGAAATGCCCACGCCAGAGATGGTAAGGTCCAGCTCTTCTGCGCGAGCAAGAGCCTCTCTAATTGCCTGCAGAACGGTGGCAAGAACCTGCTTGCCACCCTCTTTTGCGTTAGTAGGAACCTTCTTTACGGACTGGACGTTTGGAGCGTCAGACCCGTTAAGAGTAACTATGCCACAAGCAATTTTTGTACCGCCAATATCAACAGCACAAACATGTGTTGGAGAAACAAACTTAGAGTCCATGGTGTCCCCTCTTGCTTAGAGAAGGCCGTTTGAGACAAGAACCTGCTTGATTGCCTCACGGTTCTGGCCATCAAGTGGCTTAACAGGGCGAGGCATCTGGTCAGAATCAAAAATGCCCATGAGGTTAAGTGCGCACTTAAATGCGCCAACGCCAGCACCATAGCCCTGAACGCCTGAAGTGACATCAAAGATGTGGGAAATCTCGTTAAGTCGATCCTGCTCACGCTTGACCTCTGCCCAGTTACCTTCCTGAGCTGCCTTCCACATGCGGACGTAGCCCTCTGGCTCAACATTAGCAAGGCCAGGAACAGAACCGTCTGCACCAGAAAGAAGGGCGCCGTCAACAACAATCTCATGGCCGGTCAGAAGGGTCAGAGGATGACCGTTCTTCTCGTTCTCCTGAACAAGATACCTGAAGGAGACGTCATCGCCAGAAGAGTCCTTAACGCCTGCAAGAACACCCTCTGCGCCCAGACGAGCAAGCATCTTCCAAGGAAGCTTAGTGTGAACACAGACAGGAATGTCATACGCAAACAGAGGTGCATCCAGCTCCTGGTGAAGAATGCGGAAGTGCTCCTCAACATCAGCTGGGCCACCAAGTGCATAGAAAGGAGCGGTTGCTACAAGAGCATCTGCGCCCAGTGCGAGGGCACGGCGACCGTGCTCCAAGACACGCTCGGTCTCAGTATCGATGATGCCCACAAGGACCGGAACGCGGTGGTCAACAATGCGGACAGCCTCGCGAACAATCTGATCGCGACGCTCATCAGTTGCAAAAACAACCTCGCCAGAAGAGCCGAGGAAGAATAGGCCGTCTACGCCAGCTTCAATGAGACGATTAATAGAGCGCTCAAACGACACAACATCAAGCTGATGGTCTGGGGTATCTGGGGTTACAACTGGTGGAACAACACCGCTAAATGGTACGTTACTGGACATGCTTTATCCTTTCACACGTTGGAAAATCCAACTGGTTTCATACAACAATGTACTGAAGTAGCCGACCAAAGCATTGATCAAAAGCAACTTCAAAGAACCTACGTAATTATAGTCCGCTTAGTTATGACAAAGCCCTGATATAACCTCGCAGAGATAGTTGATTTGCTCGTTCTCAAACTGATTGATGCGCTCGTGGCCATACTTGGGGTACACGCGCATTTCCTTCTGTCCTGGCAAGCGATTGTACAGCGCAAACGTTCCCTCGGTTGGAGCGCTCTGGTCCAGCAGAGCCGTGCCGATAAGCGCAGGCACACGCACCAGCTCTGCCGCACACGCGCTGTCGAGAAGACCGACCGCGTCGATAGCTGCATCTGACTGCGGAGTGTCTCCACACCCGACAACCGTACGCAGGGTTGTTGCGTTGTCAGCACAGAGCGGGTTCAGCGCCATGGTAACGCTCACTTCCTTGGGCAGAAGCGCCGCCGTAAACAATGCTTGCGAACCGCCTAGACCTTCTCCCCAGGTAACGGTTGTGCGCCCGAGGAAGCGCGATGCAACCGCGGTGGTAACAAGCGCGTCATCGATGAGCTGCTTGAGCGTGGAGGATGCGGCGTCATCTGGGTTGATGAGTGCGCCAGCAAGCTTTTCTGCGGTCAACGCTCCCCTCCAAGCGTCTTTGAGTGACGCTTCGCACGGGCGAGCCTCTAGGGCTACAACGGGCATGCCAAGCGCCGAGAAACGCAATAGGTGCAGCCAGCTACGCACTCCCCGACCAAGATCGGAGAAGAGCACCACTGCGGGCAGCTTCGCCGAGGCGGGCAGCTCTGCTGGAGCTAGCGGTTCTGCCACCGACACACCTGCTGGAAGAATGACGCGAGCGCTCAGTTGCGTCTGGTCAGTTGAGGCAAATGTAATGCGCTTAAACGTTGCGGTCTGGGTAGCGGACGGAAGCACAACCACACTCTCTACCTGTGCATTTTGTGCAAACGCTACAGATGGCTCCCAAAATGATTCAAAGTTTGATGGTCTAAGCCAAGCGCCGCGATAAGAGCGAGCGTCTTCAAGCCTTTGTGTTAAACCCCTCATGCTCCCACCTCGCATTCTGCTTGAGCAGGAAATGACGAGTCCAACTCTTTAAGAGCTTGCTCTCCTTTGTCTGAGCAGAAGAAATCAATGATCTTATCGTCAAAATCACCAATCTCTTCATGCGCATACTCGGGATATAACAAATGTCTCTTTGGACAGGTCAGAGCATTGTAGGCAGCAAACTGAGCCTCTGGTGGAACAACCGGGTCATCAAGTCCGGTACCAAAAAGCACAGGACAGGTAACCAGACGTGCAAAATTGGCTGAATCAATGTAGGCAAGCTTTGCAAAGACCTCATCAACGCGAGAGCCGTCTGCATCAAACCAGCGGGAATAATAGCGGATTCCCTCGTAGGCAACCTCGTCAGCATTAAGCTCCCACACGCACCTAAAATCGGTAAGGAAGGGATAAAGGATTGCTGCTCTGTTAATAAGGTCTGGGTTAAGTGCACAGGTAGCTAAGCCAATGCCGCCGCCCTGCGAGGCGCCGTTCACAAAAATGCGGTCCGTATCAATGCCTTCAAGCTGGCGAACAATTCTGCAGAGCAAGCGAATGTTCTGATACAGGTGCACAAAGTAAAGATCCTCTACTGGCCCATCCAGTCCAAGCACCAAATGACCTGAGACGGTAGTGCTCTTATACGAGCTTCCGTCCAAGCTATGGCCGCCCTGTCCAGGATTATCAAGTGCAATGAGTGAACAACCCATGCCTAAAAATGAACTCTGTTCAAACCAACTGCGAGAAGACCCTGGATATCCATGGAACTGTAAAACAAGCGGGGTTTGTACATCTAAGGCAGTTTGCGGACGCAGATACTTTGCGTAGACTTCTGCGCCATCAATGCCTACAAATGTAAGATCAAAAAAGTGGGCTGAAGCAGTTGACGTGACCTCTGTTGAAGGAAAAATCTGCCAGCTTAGAGGGGCGTTATCTGCTTCCTCCATACGCGCCTTCCAAAACGCCTCAAAATCCGAAGGATAGGGCGTCAAAGCATGAGCTGCCTTCAATTCTGTCAGCTCAAGCGTCTCTTGGTGCATTGATCCACCTAACAAGCTAAAAGAGCGCAGCCTAAGCTGCGCTCTAGTCAAACAAAAACGTAAGCGCTACTCACCCAGTTTAGGATGAAGCAAAGATGGCGCAGCACCCAAAAGCGTCTTAGTGTAAGGATCTGTTGGATGCTCAAAGACCTGCTTAGCAGGACCATCTTCCATGATCTGGCCGTGGTTCATAACAATGATGCGGTCAGAAACATAGCGGACAGTCTGAATATCGTGCGAAATAAAAATCATCGAGAGACCCAACTCAGACTTGAGGTCGGTGAGCAGGTTCAAGATCTGCGCGCGAACAGAAACGTCCAGTGCGGAAGTAGGCTCGTCAGCAATGATTGCCGATGGGTTCAGAGAAAGCGCACGTGCAATAGCAACACGCTGACGCTGACCACCAGAGAGCTGACCAGGAAG
>CAUUFE010000054.1:0-5684 GCA_963544415.1 uncultured Atopobium sp. | reverse complement strand
AGCTTGGTTGTCTCGTGCATAATACGCTTACGTGTAGCTGCGCTTTTCTTAGTACGAGCTTCGGCACGAATATGAGAAATAGAAGGCGCTGGAGTCTCGGGTTCTTCTGTAGGCTGCTGTTCATAAGCATTGTGATGTATGACTTCTAACGTAATATAATCGCGCTTCTCGCCCATGAACTCCCCCATAAGACACTATCCGTCATATAAAATGACGCCTCTCTGATAATTTTTTATGCCTACTATACCGTTTTACCGAACCTATAAAAATACAAAGGCCTTACTTTTTTATTGATTAAATCTGGCACTCTTTATTATTTTTACCAATTACCCTGAGCAAGAATAGCGAGAAGATCTTCTTTTCTACTCTCCACTTGACCTGCTAAATAAAGCTCAAAGAGCTTACGTTGACATACGCCCACAGCAGGTCCTGGCTGAAGCGAGAGCACTTCCATAATTTCTGCTCCCGAAACGCACAACTCTTGTGGACGCTGAGCAATTCCCCGTTTTGCCTCATGTAAGAGAAGGGTCCTCATAGCCTCAAGCGTTACCGCATAGCTGCGATACGGATTTGCCTTTGCCAGAGCATCTGCCTGCTTTAACGTCAAAAGGTCATACGCAAGAGCAATACCGTCCGATTTACTTGCCTCGGCTAACAGGGCAACCATATGCCTAAGCGACGAGGTTGTAACGTCCACATCATAGTCATGCAATGCCACAAGAGCACAAACTTCATTACTCAAATGTTGTGATAAAGCTAAACGTTTAAGTAGCGCCTTTGCTACAACCGCGCCTTTTTCTGGATGACCGTAAAAATGGCCTCTACCATCTGCGTCAACGCTAAACATTTCTGGCTTTGAAATATCATGTAAAAGCGCCGCCCACCTAAGCGCAGGTGTTGCAGTACCTGCAGTAAAGGCTTCTGTTGCAGAACATACCCGAGCAGTATGCTCCAGCACGTCATAAGCATGATACGGACTTCTTTGATCAAAGTTTTGAAGTGGCAAGAGCTCTGGAATTGCTATCGCTAGAACAGGAAATCCCAGCTTGATAGCATGGGCAATATGGCCAGCCTCAACAATTTGAGCCACTTCCGAGCCAATGCGCTCAGATGCAACCTGAGAGAGTAGCGGCGCACACTCAGTAAGTGCCTGATGTGTTTTCTCCTCAATTGAAAACGAGAGTCTGCATGCAAACCGCAAGGCACGCAGCATGCGAAGAGCGTCCTCTGTAAAGCGAACCTTAGGCTCCCCAACAGCGCGAATTACACGTGCAGATAAATCTTCTTGACCGCCATAAAGATCAAGCAATCCCCTCTTTGGGTGATATGCCATTGCATTAATAGTGAAGTCTCTACGAGCAAGATCTTCCTCTATACGAGAGACAAACTGCACAGAATCAGGACGACGACCATCAAGATATTCTCCGTCACAGCGATACGTTGTGACCTCAATAGGGTGCTTCTCGACAACAGCAGTAACGGTTCCATATGCAATACCCGTTTCATACACAGGAATGTCTGCAGCCTCAAAAGCCGCTTTGCTCTGCTGCCACGTTGCCGATGTTGTGATGTCAATATCATGGGCAAATGAGCCGCGTAGGGCGTCTCGTACCCAGCCGCCTACAATCCACGCCTCAAATCCGGCATCTTCAAGAACTTCTAATGCACGCAACGCGTAGGTGGGAACTTGTAAATTCATGGGGCGAGAAAGGCATGGTGAAGAGCTGTTTTTCTGTATGCTCATGGCCATTCCTTCCGCAGTTGCTGATGGGAAAAGTATACATCCTTCACACGTCATTCACATCCTTCCTGCGGTTTTAAAATGACAAACGTTTGTTCTAAATTTCTCTTTACTTCTTCCCCGTTCGTGATAGTCTAAGTATACGAACAGACGTTCTATTTTCAAGTAGAAAGTTGCTGCCATGGATACTCTTGATAAACTCACCATACTTGCAGATGCAGCCAAATTTGACGCGGCGTGCACTTCTTCTGGTGTAGACAGAGATCCGCAGGCAGGAAAGGTAGGAATGGCCTCAGCGGCCGGCTGTTGCCACTCATTTACCCCTGATGGTCGCTGTATTACGCTGCTAAAAGTTTTACTTTCTAATGCTTGTTGTTATGACTGTGCTTACTGCGTCAATAGATCTTCTGCACAAACCAAGCGGGCTACCTTTACACCACAGGAATTAGCAGAGCTTACCGTAGATTTCTATAAAAGAAATTACATAGAGGGGCTCTTTCTTTCCTCAGGTGTTATAGGATCGCCAGACCACACCACAGAACTCATGATTGAATGCCTCTCCTACCTTAGGAATGAGTTGCTGTTTAACGGCTATGTTCATGCAAAAGTAATTCCCGGAACAGATCCAGATCTTATTGATGCTATTGGCCGCTTAGCAGATAGGCTCTCCGTCAATCTGGAATTACCTAGCTCAACCTCACTTACTAAACTTTGTCCTCACAAAAACGCAGAAACGGTTACTAAACCCATGTCTTTCATTCACCGCCTACGCGTCTCTGAAGAAAGGCAATTGCTTGAAGCTAAAAATGCATCAAAGGGCATTGTGAAGTCTGCTAGCAAATCTAAGGGCATTGTTATTCCTACTCAGAAGCAGATCATAAAAGAAGGTTTAGCTCTTCGTTCAAACTGCTTGAAGAATACCTTTATGCGCTCATCAAGGGTGTCTTCAGGCAAGAGGTCCTTCTCGCCTGCTGGACAATCAACGCAAATTATCATTGGAGCTTCTCCAGAATCAGACAATCAAATATTGCACTTATCGCAAGCGCTTTATCAACAATTTGAATTGAAACGAGTATTCTTCTCTGCCTATATTCCTGTTATAGAAGACCATCGTCTTCCAGAGTTGGACACTCCTGTTCCCCTGCGTAGAGAACACCGTCTTTACCAGGCTGATTGGCTTATGCGCTACTATGCGTTTTCTCCTGATGAGTTGGTTTCTCCAGAAACACCTTGGCTTGATTTAGAAATTGATCCAAAGCTTGGATGGGCGCTGGCACATCTTAATCAATTTCCTGTAGAGATTATGGATGCTCCACTAGAAATACTTTTACGAGTGCCCGGTATTGGCCCTACCGGCGCACGAAGAATTATTGCTGCAAGAAGACGGTCTCGCCTCACCTTTGATGATCTTAAACGGCTGGGAATACAGCTCAAACGATCTCATCACTTTCTCACCTGCTGTGGCGTAAGGGATGCCTCAGCTCCACTTGACCAAGAACTGATTAAACAGAGGGTAATTGCTGATGCCAAAGCAAGTTCGTACAACAAAACAAGACGCCGTATTGAGTCCTCTCAACTCAGGCTCTTCTGATCAGAGCGTAGAGCTTGTCTCGCTTGTTCAGAGGCTTACAAGACTCTCCAAGCCTCAGAAGGTTGTTATCTCCTGTAATCCAAGCTTAGAAGGCGTTGTAGGGGCTGTAGGACTCACTTATCTTTCACATGCTAACCCGGCACACGTACGTCTTGTTAGAGAAAACTTTTGTCAGCCTAGCCTTGGGGAGCATGTTCTCTGTGGACCAGACCCTTCTGATGACTCAGTAGTAGCCTTGGCTAAACGAGTTCTTACTGGACTAGAGAAGAAAGTAGGCACAAGAGAAATAACACGTCGCATTGTTTTGGCATGTGCTTCAGATGCTCATACTATGCCGGAGATTGTGCATCGGTACATTCGTCTTGCATTCTCCTATGGTGTAGGAGCCCTTGAAGATATTGCAGACCCAACCGTGGCAGAGTTTAATGCACTGGCTAGGCAGGTAGAAACTGAACGAGAGCATACGCGGCAATTTGTGCGGTTTTCTCGCATGTCAGATGGCTCTTTTATGTCTGTATTTCAACCTAATGCAAACGTAGTGCCGCTAACTTGCAATTACTTTGTCAAACGGATGAGTACAGAGCGGTTTTTTATTGTTGATCCAGCTCATCATATAGTCAGTTTTTATGCACCAGAAATGAAGACCTTTGGAACAATTCAGCTGGACGATACCTCTTTGGAAGAACTGCTCTCTAGAACAGACCTTGCGACTGATGAGAAATACGTGCAAGCCATGTGGAGGCGCTTCTATGAGGGAGTTGGTCTAGAAGGTCGTGGACCTGCAGAAAGAGGATATGACTTGCGCGCCCATTGGATGCCAAAACGCGTATGGCAAGGGCTCCCTGAACTCACTGCAAGTACAAATGCAGAAGCTGCGCGTAGCCAAGGCGTACCTGCTCGCTATCAGGGGCGAGAAAACAGAAAGGATGTGCATCATATAGAACAAAAGCAAACATTCTGCAAAGAGATTACTTCTGGGTTATAAAGCTGCCGCTTAAGACGACTGATAACAAAAAAGCGCCCAGCAGAGCTGAGCGCTTATCAGTACAAAGGTAATGACCTAAGACTTAGTCAAGGTCGTTGAAGTCACCAGCTGCAGGTGCAGGTGCAGAAATCTGAGTCTGCTGAGCTGCAGGCTGAGCAGCATTCTGGGAACCAGTTGGAGCATTGTTGGTAAGAACAGTCTCTGGGAAGACAGAGTCAGCGTCATCCAGGAAGTGCTGGAGGAGCTTACGGTACTCAGCGCGGAAGTCCTCACGGGACTGCTTGAGGCGATCAATCTCATCAAGCTCAGTCTGCTTCTCTGCAAGAGCCTGACGGATAACCTCACGAGCCTTCTGGTCTGCCTCGTTGCGAATGCGCTCTGCATTTGCACGAGCGTCTGCAACAAGCTTATCTGCGCTCTGCTGAGCGACAATGAGGACCTGAGAAATCTGGTGCTCAGATGCAGCAATAGCTGCAGCGTTTGTCTCCTCAACAGAAGGAACGCTTGCGTTCTCCTCAAGGTTTGCAACCTGAGCCTGTGCTGCAGCGAGCTGCTGCTCAGTGCTGGTCAGACGGCCCTTAAGGTCAGCGATCTTTTGAAGCATTGCATCAACCTCAGAAGAGAGCTGCTCAAGAAATGCGTCAACTTCCTCTGGATTGTAGCCGGTCTCAGCAGGAGAGAATGTCTGCTGCTCGATGTCTGCTGGTGTGATTGCCATCTTTGTTCCCTTTCAGTCTGCGAGTAGACGTACCACACATCATAACTACTCAGTTTGTAATTAAAGACAAACTAGTTTCCTATATTAGTATAAGACCCAGCGTCGAAATGGCAAAACGTTCCACAAGATTAAGCACAAAAAGCGCAATAATCGGTGAGAGGTCAACGCCAGAAATTGGAGGAATCACCTTCCTAAACACATTGAGATATGGCTCAACAATTTTGCCAATTGCCTCAAGAATGTTCTTAACCGAATCATTTGAAACGGTAATCCAAGAGGACAGGCACCATACCACAATGCAGACGCTGTAAATCCTAAACAAGGTATAGAGTGCGTTTAAAACATAATACGAAAACACAAAAACCTCCAGTTACCTGGTAATCTCGCCCTCATCAGCAAGCTTATCCAGATCAGACTGAGATAAAGAAATGCCATGAGGAAGTACGGCAAAAACGCGGTCAGCAACTTCTTCAACAGCGCCGTCAAGTCCATAAGAAAGGCCAAAACTGAAGTCCAAAATTCTCTTAGCAACCTCAATGTTGGTGTTTTTAAAGATAAGGACAACTGGCTGACCAGTACGAACACGACGAACTACCGACTGAACATCGTCATAAGAAACAGGACGAAGAACGTATGGTGGCAGCTGTCC
>CAUUFE010000053.1:0-5742 GCA_963544415.1 uncultured Atopobium sp. | reverse complement strand
GGTTAAAGCAGCGCACGTCCCTGAGCCTTCATCTGAGGCAAGGGAAGTTGCACCTGTAGAAGCACCTCAGGCTCCCGTAGAGAAGGCTGATACTACGGCAAGTCCAGTGGCCTCTCTGCAGACTGCATCTGAGCAGCTTTCGTCTGCTTTTACGTCGTTTGTGCAGCGTAAGCCTGCAGAAGTGTCTGCTGCACAGCCTGCAGAAAAGTCCGCTACACAGCCCGCAGAAAAACCTGCAGAAAATATGCGGTCTAAAGTTGAGCCAGAAAAAGAGAAGCGTCAGAAAACGCCTCTATCTGCCCGCAAAAGCATTCGTGTGGAGAAGCGTCCTCGCAATCAAGCAGATCCAGAACCAGAGCAGCGTCATTCTCGCCCGGTGAGTGCGGGCAGAAGAAAGCTCGAGCTGGTAAGCGTTGTTGCAATTTTGGTGCTTGCGGTGCTCTCGATTGTTCTGGTTAACCGACCAAGTCAAAAAACGCTGGTATTCGGCGACAATCAGGTGACGTATACCGGCACTACCATTCAGGGAAAGATGAATGGTCAAGGCAAGATGACTTTTGAGAATGGTGATACCTACGAGGGAGAATTTGTCGACGGGTATTTCCAAGGTACGGGAACGTATACTTCAAAAGATGGCTGGACGTACGAAGGTCAGTTTGTAAAAGGCCAGGCAGACGGACAGGGAAAGCTCACTACGCAAGACAACATTGTGTACGAAGGAACTTTTAAGCAAGGGATTTATCAAAGTGCGAATTAAATGGTTTTCGCTTGTACGTATAACAGGACTTGTTTTAGTCCTCATATATCACTTTTTTAAGGACGCGCTTCCAGGTGGCTTCATTGGTGTCGACGTATTCTTTACGTTCTCGGGCTATCTCATCACGGCTCTCTTGATTGACGAGTTTGCTCGCTTTAGATCCATCGACGTCATTGGATTCCTGCGCAGGCGTTTCTACAGAATTGTGCCGCCGCTTGTGTTTATGGTGCTTGTATGCACGCCGTTTCTTCTGCTTGTGCGTACCGAGTTCATTTCCGGTATTAAGTATCAGATTGCCGCAGCTCTTGGCTTTGTAACTAACTACTTTGAGATAGTTCTGGGCAACAGCTATGAGAATCAATTTGCTCCTCACGTGTATCTGCACACCTGGAGTCTTGCCGTTGAGATGCATTTTTATGTGCTCTGGGGTTTGTGCGCCTGGCTGCTTGCTTGCATGAGCAAAACAATTAGAAGCTATAAGGTAAAGATTGCTGGAGCTTCCCTGGTGCTGTTCGTTGTTACTTACTTGGCGATGGCCAACGGCGCCCAAAACTCCACGAATCTTTCTATCCAGTATTTCTCGACGCAAACGCACGTGTTCCCCTTCTTTATCGGTGCGCTTTTATCGTGTGTTGCAGGAATTGCTCAGACGGGCGAGCTCTTTGACCAGCTCGAGCAGAAGCTTTCTACTCAGCTAACGCTTGTGGGCCTTGTGGCAAGCTGCGGCGTTCTTGTCTTCCTGAGCGTCTTCATGCACTTCGAGGATCTCTTCACGTACACCTTTGGTTTCCTTTTTGCCTCGCTCGCAGCAGCCGCAATGATTTTCTTTGCTCGCATGTTGCATCAAAAAACCGAGGGTATCAACGAGCCTGGCATCGTTTCTTTTGTGGCAGATACCAGCTACGGCGTGTATCTGTTCCACTGGCCTTTGTACATTATTTTTGCCGAGAAGGTCGATCCAGTCCTAGCTGCACTCCTAACCCTGGTGCTTTCGTTTGTATTTGCAAGCTGCTCGTTCTATGTACTTGAGCCAGCGCTGGCAGGGAAGTCTCCGGAGATCTTCTCGCGCATCAAGCTTGATGGTCAGAAGGTTTTGCGAGGTACCGGCCTTGCGCTTATTCCTTTTGCTGCGGCCGTTGCCTTTATTGCGCTAACCGCTCCACAGCTTAGCGATTTCCAGAACGATCTGCTGCTCAATGCTTCGTTGCAGGAGCAGAGTACCATGACCATGACTCGCAAGCATGCGGATACCTCGCAGGCAAGCAACTACAACGTTGTTGAGGGAGTCACCTACATTGGCGATTCTGTTTCGCTGCGCGCTCGTTCTTACCTGCAGGATGCGCTGCCCGATGCTCAAATTGACGCTTCTGTTAGTAGAAATGTGGCGATGGGCGTAGATTTGCTGCAGTCTGCAATTGACAACAACACCCTCTACCAGGACGTTGTTGTTGCCCTGGGCACCAACCCTGTTGGCGGCTCCGACGCGGTTGATAAGATTGTGGATATGCTGCCGCGTGGACACCGTCTGATTTTTGTCACTCCGTATGACGGTAGAAACTCCGATCCAAATGCTGGTGCAAATGCTATTCGCGCACACGAGCTTGAGCTCGCTCAACAGTACGACTTCATTACCATTGCGGACTGGGCTCAGGTTGCTCAGGATAATCCTGACATTTGGGCAGGTACTGACTACGTTCACTTTGGCTCTGATTCAGATTCCATTAGTCGTGGTGGCACCTTGTATGCGCAGATGGTCAAAGACGCCGTAGAAAAAGCAAACCAGGGCCACGTAAAACCATAAGCTCACCTAAACCACAAAAGGTACGTCAAACAAAAAAGCCTACGTTAGCCCACAATTTTGTTGCCATTCTTCCCACTCGTTCGTAACGACGCGGTTGAATGGCAATTTACAGTGCGATTGTGCTATATAGCTTGGAGATTTGGTGTCCCTTGCGATAAACCATCCGAAGGCGGCTATCTAACGCGAGCCATGATCACAATTAATGGGCCAATTCATTATTATGTATAAATAAGACTCAATATTCGTAATAATGAATAATGATATATAAATAGTTTAACTACCTCTATTTTCGAGCCTCTAGCTACACACCTATGTCAGATAATCTGCTAAATGCGAGGCAAAAAACACACCTAAGTCCAATAATCTGCAAGATATAGAGGTTTTGAGTGCAATGTATACGCCTTTTTGACAGATTATCTGACATAGGTGTGTTCTCGCGTTCCGCATCGCGCCCTCGCGTTCCGCATCGCGCCCTCGCGTTCCGCATCGCGCCCTCGCGCACCGCATCGCACCCTCGCGTTCCACGTCGCACCCTCGCGCACCGCATCGCACCCTCGCGCACCGCGTCGCGCCCTCGCGCACCGCATCGCACATGCGTGCAGCGCAACGCGACCTCGCGTTTTGCAGGCATATCCTCTTTCCAGCTTCTCTGATGTGGAGTCCTCGCAATATTTCATTAGAATGGACTATGTGAATATTTCATCTGACAGCCCCTTAAGGAGGAGCACATGGCAGAGTTTGTCTATCAGATGTACAAGGCTCGCAAAGCTGTCGGCGAGAAGGTAATCCTTGATGACGTCACCGTCGGCGTATACCCAGGCGCAAAAATCGGCGTCGTGGGTCCAAACGGCATGGGAAAGTCTACCCTGCTTAAGGTTATTGCCGGCATAGAGGACGTCTCTAACGGCGAGGCTAAGCTAACCCCAGGTTACACCGTCGGTCTGCTCCAGCAGGAGCCACCGCTGGATGAGACCAAGACGGTCAAGGAGAACATCGAGCTTGCCTTCGGTGATCTGCTTGCCAAGATTGCGCGCTTCAACGAGATTGGTGTCGAGATGGGCAACCCTGACGCCGATTTTGACGCGCTCATGGCAGAGATGGGCCAGCTCCAGACCGAGATCGACGCAGCTAACGGCTGGGATTTGGACAGCCAGCTCTCTCAGGCAATGGACGCTCTCCAGTGCCCAGACCCAGACTCTCCCGTCACCCATCTCTCTGGTGGCGAGAAACGCCGTGTAGCCCTGTGTCGTCTGCTTCTCGAGGCACCTGACCTGCTGCTTCTTGACGAGCCCACCAACCACCTTGACGCGGAGTCGGTGCTCTGGCTTGAGAAGTTCCTGCATGATTACCCCGGCGCTGTCATGGCCGTCACGCACGATCGCTACTTCCTCGACGACGTCGCTGAGTGGATCTGCGAGGTTGACCGCGGACAGCTCTATCCTTACGAGGGCAACTACTCAACTTACCTGGAGAACAAGGCAGCACGCCTTGAGGCTCAAAATCAGCAGGACGCCAAGCGTGCAAAGAAAATGCGCGCTGAGCTGGAGTGGGTTCGTTCGTCTCCTAAGGCTCGCCAGGCAAAGAACCGCGCACGTCTTGATCGCTATGAGCAGATGGAAGCAGAGGCTCGCGCATCCAAGAAGCTCGACTTCACCGAGATTCAGATTCCTGTGGGTCCGCGTCTGGGCCAGAAGGTCCTGGAGGCCGATCACATCCACAAAGCCTTTGGCGACCGCGTTCTTATCGATGACCTCTCGTTTAGCCTGCCAAGAAACGGCATTGTTGGCGTGATTGGTCCCAACGGTGTTGGTAAGTCTACGCTGTTCAAGGCTATTGTTGGTCAGGAGGAGCTCACTTCCGGTACGCTTGAGATTGGCGAGACGGTTCAAATTTCTTATGTTGACCAGCTCAGACAAGGAATCGATCCAGACAAAACTATCTGGGAGGTTGTCTCTGACGGCAATGACTTCATCAAGGTGGGAGACATGGAGATTCCAAGCCGTGCCTATGTGGCTAGCTTCGGCTTTAAAGGACCTGACCAGCAAAAACGTGCTGGCGTCCTTTCTGGTGGCGAGAGGAACCGTCTAAACCTTGCCCTTACGCTTAAGCAGGGTGGAAACCTCCTGCTTCTGGACGAGCCTACCAACGACCTCGATATTGAGACGCTAGAAAGTCTTGAGGATGCGCTTGAGCGCTTCCCGGGATGTTCGGTGGTAACCAGCCACGACCGTTGGTTCTTGGATCGCATTGCTACGCACATCCTTGCGTGGGAGGGCGACGACGAGAACCCAGGCAAGTGGTTCTGGTTTGAGGGTAACTTTGAGGCTTACCAGGCCAATCGTATCGAAAGACTTGGTCAGGAGGCTGCTCGTCCTCATCGCATTCACCGCAAGCTCACCCGCGACTAACGTATAGGTGGCGCAAGCGTAGCACATTCAAATAGAAGATAAAAATAGTAACTATTTTTATCATTAAGATTTTGTGTGATCTGTCTAATCGACTCACAAGTGGGTATCAAAAATGAGAAGTCAAAGGGCTTCTCATTTTTTGTGAGTAAAGAAACGTTATGAGGAAAGAGAAGAACATGGCACTTGATTCAAGCGTTGGTAACATTCTTAACCAGCAGATTAACAAAGAGTTTTATTCCGCTTATCTGTATCTGACCTTTGCAGATTTCTATGAGGAGCAGGGCCTGAAGGGCTTTGCAAACTGGTATGTCATCCAGTCTCAGGAAGAACTTGCTCACGCACGTATTCTTCGTCGTTACCTGCTTGATAACGATTGGACTCCAACCATGGAGGCAATCGCAAAGCCAGACCTTACCTTCTCCAAGGTAGTTGAGCCAATCAAGGCAGCATACGAGCACGAGCAGTTCATTACCGCAAGCATTAATGAGTGCTATGCCGTTGCTCAGAAGGCAAACGATTTCCGCACTATGCAGCTGCTTGACTGGTACGTTAAGGAGCAGGGTGAGGAAGAGGCAAACGCTGCCGATCTTCTCAAGGCAGTAGAGCTTTTTGGTGGAGATCCAAAGAACCTGTTTGATCTTGACCGCGAGAACGCTGCTCGCGTCTTTGTAGCTCCTACTATGCCAATGTAAGCTCGCCGCGCTTCTGCGTTATTGCTTACAGTGGAGTTTCAATAGCCTCTGATTTGTTTGAAGAGGAACCTGAAAGCTCAGCAA
>CAUUFE010000052.1:0-5757 GCA_963544415.1 uncultured Atopobium sp. | reverse complement strand
ATTGAGGATTTCCTTTTGTAGTGTGGGCTGCAGAAGGTACGTATGTAGGACCCTTTGAAAGGGGTATCAATGGATATTGTTCTTGGTATTTGGAAATGGTTTGCGAGCAACTTCTTGACTCAGCCAGCCTATTTCATCGGTTTGATTGTTGCTATCGGCTACATTCTTCTTAAGAAGAAGTGGTACGACGTACTCGCTGGCTTCCTTAAGGCAGTCATTGGTTATCAGATCCTCCTGGTTGGTTCCGGCGGCCTGGTAACTGCATTCCGTCCAGTTCTTGTTGGACTTGAGGCTCGCTTCAACCTTTCTGCAATGGTCATTGACCCATACTTTGGCCAGAACGCAGTACAGGCAGGCATGGAGGCAGCTGACGCTCCTGCATTTATCGCAGGTCGTTCCTTCTCCTCCGTTATGCTTCTTCTGCTCTTCGCTTTCATTCTGAACATCGTTCTGGTTGCTTTTAAGAAGCAGACTAAGCTTCGCGCAATCTTTACTACTGGTCACGTCCAGGTTCAGCAGGCAGCAACTGCATTTTGGCTTATCCTCTTCTGCTTCCCACAGCTTAACGACGTTACCATCCTTGCAGTTATGACCGTTCTCCTTGGCCTTTACTGGGCAGTTGGTTCCAACCTTTGTATTGGACCTACCCAGGACCTCACTGATGGCGCTGGTCTTACCATTGCTCACCAGCAGATGTTTGGTGTCTACTGCGCATCCAAGGCTTCCGAGTGGCTCTCCAAGCACTCCAAGAAGGAGTCCAAGCGCATTGAGGACATCGAGCTTCCAGGCTTCCTCAAGATCTTCAACGAGAACCTCGTTGCAACTGCAATTCTTATGACAGCATTCTTTGGTGTCATCCTTGCTGTTCTTGGCCAGGACTTCCTGCTTGAGAACAAATTCATGAAGCCAGGTCAGGATTTCTTCTTCTACATCATGACCACTTCCTTCCAGTTTGCTGTTTACCTCTCCATCCTGCAGCTTGGTGTTCGTACCTTCGTTACTGAGCTCACCAACTCCTTCCAGGGTATTTCTAACAAGCTCCTCAAGGGTTCCGTCCCAGGCGTCGACTGCGCAGTTACCTACGGCTTTGGTTCTCCAAACGCAGTTACCCTTGGCTTCCTCATGGGCGCAGCTGGCCAGTTCCTGGCAATCGCAGCTCTGCTGCTTCTGAAGTCCCCAGTTGTTGTTATCGCAGGCTTTGTCCCACTGTTCTTCGATAACGCTACTATCGGCGTTTACGCAAACAACAAGGGTGGCCTCCGTGCAGTTCTTATCATGCCTTTCATCTCTGGCCTTCTCCAGGTCTTCGGTTCAGCTCTTATCGCTGGCTGGGTTGGCATGGCTGCATACGGTGGATACCTTGGCATGTGGGACTGGGCAGTTGTCTGGCCAATCATGACCGGCTTCATGAAGTTCCTGTCCTACGCAGGCCTCGCAATTGTTGTTATTGCTCTTATTGCAATCCCACAGCTCCAGTACCGTGCAAACAAAGACACGTACTTCATGGAGGTTGAGGATTACCAGAAGTGCAAGGAAATCCGTGCACAGAAGGCCGCCGCAGCTAGTGCGGAAAGCAAGTAGCCCTCTTTCTTCCTACCCTGAGCAGACCCCCATCTGCTCAGGGTTATTAGTAATACTCGGCACATTGTTTGATGCAGTATTTGCTTTAAATGCGAGCACCGTAGCGCCCAAATGGGTACATACACAATGTGTCCGTAATTAGTTTGTTTGATCGAAGGAGTCAACATGAACGCAAAGATTTTGGTTGCATGTGCAAACGGCGCAGGTACCTCCCTGATGATGAAGATGACCGCTGAACGCGTCACTCAGAAGCTCAACATGGGCGTCGATAAGATTCACCACTGTGCACTTTCCGAGGGCGTAAGCTCCGCTCGTCAGTATGACATTGTTTTTGCACCACTTAACTTCCTGAACATGTACGATGATGCTGCTAAGGCAGGCGTTACCGTCATTGGTCTGCGCAACGTTCTTTCTGACGCAGAGATGGAAGAGAAGCTCAAGGAAACCGGCGCTGCAGAGAAGTTTTCCGCATAGTTTAGGTTTCTAAAGAATCGAGCACTTTAATGACTTTTGAAAAGAAAATTCTTGCCGAGATGCCTAAGTGCTATGCACTTGGCATGTTTGAGGGAGAAGACACACCAAGCTTCTTAGCTGCTGTCGAGAAGGACGGTCCAATCCGTCGTTTTACGCTTGATGGTGAGCCTCTGGAGACTGTTGCTCCTGGCCCTGGCGGCGTCATGACCATTACTCAGGTCCCTGGCAGGAAAGATCAGTTCCTTGCAACCCGCAAGTTCTTCTCGCCAAACTTTGGTGGAGACGACGCGGCAATTGCATCCTATACCAAACAGGCAGACGGTTCTTGGTCTGAGCAGATTCTCTGCGACCTCCCTTATGTTCACCGTTTTGGCATCTTGAAGGCTGCTGACGGTCAGCTTTGGGTTCTTGCTTGCTCTATCAAGGGTGGAGCTGAGACCGGCGTCAAGGATGATTGGCGCACTCCAGGTGCTGTTTGGGCTGCTCCTCTGAGCGATAACCTTGAGCAGTACACGGCAGACAACCAGCTTAAGCTGACGTGTGTTGCTAATTATCAGGTTCAGAACCACGGTTTCTGGACTGCACCTGATAAATCGTATGCTTTGATCTCAACCGCCGCAGGCGTGTTTAGATATGTGCCACCAACCACCCCTCAAGGTGCTTGGGATGTCACCTGCCTTTTGGTCCAGCCAACAAGCGATATTGTTGCTACAGACTTTGACGGCGATGGCAAGCTGGAGATCCTTACCTTCTCCAAGTTCCACGGCGATACCCTGGCAATTTGGCATGAGGGCCAGACTCGCGATCGCTATGAGCAGGTTTGGTGCGACCCACAGAAGCGCAGCTTCCTTCACGCGCTTTGGGCAGCAGACCTTAATGGCGAGAAGTGCGCAGTCATTGGCAACCGTAAAGATGGTCGCGATTTGTTGCTTGTTAGATACGTTGACGGTGAGTACACCGTAGACGTTATCGACCACGACCTCGGACCAGCAAACTGCATGGTGTATAAGCATGACGGCAGCGATTACATTGTTGCTGCATATCGTGAGACAGACCAGCTGGCTCTCTACAAAGTAGTGGAGTAGGGCTGCGTTTTGTAGCGAGCGCTCAGGATGAGCTTCTGAGCATGCAGGCAAGGTCCTGAGCGCCGCTCAATTTACCTGCATATGCATCAAAGTACTAGTCCTATGTTTTTTAGAAAGGAGCGTGTTATGGCAGATCTTAAAGACGTCACACGCGACAGTTGGATTATGAGCACCTTCCCTGAGTGGGGAACTTGGCTCAACGAAGAGATTGACAATGCCGTAGTAGAGCCAGGCCAGGTTGAGATGTGGTGGCTCGGCTGCGTTGGTATTTGGTTTAAGACTCCTGGTGGAGCAAACGTTGCTGTCGACTTCTGGGCAGGCAATGGTAAGCGCACTCACGGTGACGGCCTCATGAAGCCTGGTCACCAGATGGCAAACATGGCTGGCGTTCGTAAGATGCAGCCAAACCTCCGCAACGTTCCGTTTGTTATTGATCCATTTGCTATCAAGAACCTTGACGCTGTTGTGGTAACTCACATTCATCAGGACCACATGTCCAAGGAGCTTGCAGCTCACGTTGTTAATAACAACATGACTACCACTGACGAGAATGGCAAAGAGATTCCTGTTCCCTTTATTGGTCCTAAGGATGCCGTTGACATCTGGGTTGGCTGGGGCGTTCCACGCGAGCAGTGCATTGTGGTCAAGCCTGGCGACCGCGTCAAGGTTAAGGATATGGAGATTGTTGCATACGATTCCTTTGACCGTACCATCATTGTTACCACTACTGATACTTCTGAGAACCGCCCAGACCTTTGGGGTAAGTGCCCAATGGATATGGACGAGAAGGCCGTTAACTACCTCTTTGTCACTCCTGGTGGAAACATCTATCACTCCGGTGACTCTCACTACTCCATCTACTTTGCAAAGCACGGCAAAGACATCGCTAAGGAGTTTGGCGGCGTAGACGTCTGCTTTGGCGCTTATGGCTGCAACCCAATTGGTATTCAGGACAAGATGGAAGCAACTGATATGCTCCGCATGGCTGAGGCTCTTCAGTCCAAGGTTGTTATCCCAATCCACCACGATGTTTGGACTAACTTCCAGGCTGACGTCCAGGAGATTAAGGTTCTTTGGGAGATGCGTAAGGATCGCCTTGATTACAAGTTCCACCCATTCTTCTGGGAGGTCGGCGGCCACTACACCTATCCACAGGATAAGGATCGCTTTGCTTACCATCACGACCGTGGCTTCCATGATTGCTTCGATCACGAGCCAAACGTTCCATTCCGTAGTGTTCTCTAAGGAGCAGTCTCTATGATGCTTAAAGAGCTTCGCGATGAAGTGTATGAAGCAAACATGGACCTGCCAAAGCATGGTCTGGTAGTATTTACCTGGGGCAATGCTTCTGGACTTGACCGTGAGCGTGGTTTGTTTGTTATCAAGCCATCAGGCGTCTCCTATGAGGAGCTGAGCCCAGAGAACTTGGTTGTCTGCGACCTTGACGGCAACGTTGTTGAGGGTGAGATGAACCCATCTTCCGATACTCCAACTCATGCATGCTTGTATCGTGCATGGGGCGATAAGATCGGCGGAATCGTTCATACTCACTCAACCCACGCTGTTTCTTGGGCACAGGCAGGACGCTCTATTCCTTGCTATGGCACCACACACGCAGATTATTTCTACGGAGACATTCCTTGCGTGCGCAGCCTTACCAAGGACGAGGTAGAAAGCGCCTATGAGCTTGAGACCGGAAACGTTATTGTTGAGGGCTTTGCTAACTTGGACCCAATTGCGGTTCCAGGAACGCTCCTTCACAATCACGGTCCTTTCTCTTGGGGTAAAGATGCTATGGCCGCTGTGTATCACGCTGTAGTCATTGAGGAGGTTGCTAAGATGGCAACACTCACCGAGCTCAATAACCCTAAGGTCCAGGAGGCACCACAGTATCTTCAGGACAAGCACTACATGCGCAAGCATGGTCCAAATGCTTACTACGGACAGGGTAATCACTAAGCCTGTTTGGTGAGTAGAATCTGTTTCAGTCAGGCGGTCTTTTATAAGGCCGCCTGTTTTTAAAAGGAGAAGTTATGTCCAAGTATCAGCTAGGACTTTACGAGAAGGCCACTCCAACTGATCTTTCTTGGGAAGAGCGCCTCAGCGTAGCAGGAGAGTCTGGCTTTGATTATGTTGAGATCTCCGTTGATGAGTCTGACGCTCGTCTTTCTCGCCTTGAATGGACTGGTGAGGAGCGTGCAGCAGTTCGTCAGGCAATGGTAAACTCTGGCGTTCGCCTGGGCTCTATGTGCCTTTCTGGTCACCGTAAGTATCCTTTTGGTTCTCGTGATCAGGCTACTCGTGAGCGTGGCCTTGAGATTATGCAGAAGGCACTTGACCTTGCGGGTGATTTGGGACTTCATACCATCCAGCTTGCTGGCTATGACGTGTACTACGAAGAGGGCGCAGAGGATACACGTAAGTACTTTGAGGAGAACCTGGCAAAGGCTGTAGAAATGGCTGCTAAGGCAGGCATTGTTATGGGCTTTGAGACCATGGAGACTCCTTTTATGGATACGGTCGAGAAGGCCATGCATTACGTGAATCTTATTAACAGCCCGTATCTTGGTGTGTATCCCGACGCTGGCAACCTGACTAATGCATCGTTTATTTACGG
>CAUUFE010000051.1:0-5819 GCA_963544415.1 uncultured Atopobium sp. | reverse complement strand
CAGAGGGCCGTTTTTCCAAAGCAAGCGTACGGAGCTCTATCAGGACGCTCTATTGAAATTGAAACAACAGGAACTTTTGTATCCTTGCTTTTGTTCTCGAGCAGACTTACACGCTGCACAAGCCCCTCATGCCAGCGATGGTGCATATGTCTATGCGGGAACCTGCCGCAGCCTGAGCAAATCCGAGTGTGAAGAGCTTTCTAAACATAAAATCCCAGCAACTCGCATACGAGTTCCTAATAAGACCTACGCGTTTGAAGATAGAGTCTATGGTCCTACATCACAAAACCTTGCTGAATCATGCGGGGACTTTATTGTTCAACGTGCAGATGGCGTCTTTGCCTATCAACTTGCCGTAGTAGTAGACGATGCTGATATGGGCATAACTGAAGTGGTCAGAGGATCAGATCTTCTTTCCTCAACTCCTAGGCAACTTTATTTACAAGACATGCTTGGTCTTTCTCATCCCACATATGCTCACCTCCCCTTACCTGTTGCGCCTGATGGTAGGCGACTTTCAAAGCGCAATCATGATCTAGACCTTGGTGTCCTTAGATCTCAAGGAAAAACACCAGAAGAGATTCTTGGCTTTCTTGCTTATTGCGTAGGCCTTGCGGAAGAGAATGAGCCCCTTTCTGCAGTACAAATTGCAAATCGTTTTTCTTGGGAGACACTTCGCGCTCACCGAAAAAACGTGGTTGTTGAGCATTTTTCACATGTTTTGTAAAATGTCTTATTGTGAGTGACGCCAGTTCGGGGTATCATTCTCAAGCACCCATTTTGGAGAGCTGACCGAGAGGCCGAAGGTGCTCGCCTGCTAAGCGAGTATGGGCCCCAAGCCCATCTGGGGTTCGAATCCCCAGCTCTCCGCCAGAATTTTCTGCTCGTTGCATCTCTGCAACGAGCTTTTTTCTTGCCAGGAAGAACTTTTTCTAAGATTAGTCTTGCATTTTTAACTGGAAAATGGCATTCTATCTACTTGCACGCGGCGTTACCTCAGCTGGATAGAGGACCTGACTACGAATCAGGGCGTCATAGGTTCGAATCCTATACGCCGCACCACTTGAACTTAGGAGCTCCTTCGGGAGCTCTTTTTTATTATCTACCTGGTCTTAAAGCTACTTCACCAGCAGAGTTAGCATATAAATAACGGTAAGAAATGCCGGCTTCATCAAGCTCATCCATTACCTCAGCCATACATGTTTCCGCCATGATGACCTCCAGATACTCTTGTGGGCTTAGATCTTTTAAACCCACTCTACCTTGGTCTGAAATCCACTTTCTTAAAGTTGCAAGTTGCTCTAATGCAATATGGATCTCTGAATAAAACTCCTTGTGGCCGAATCCAATTTTTGCCGCACTGCCCTGAACAAACTGCCTTAATACAATTTCTTTCTGTACCTCTACCAGACCTTTCATAGCCACCTCTTTCTTCCTTTGCTGATCTCAGTATAGCAAATTTATAGAACATATGTTCTATAAATCACTAAAAGAAATGGTCTCCACAATTCTGTAGAAGACCATTTCAAGAATTGAATCAGTTTTGATTAAAAAGAGAAACTATTCTGGGCGAATAACCTCGATACCACCCATGTAAGGGCGAAGCGCCTCAGGTACGGTAACGGAGCCGTCTGCATTCTGATAATTCTCCATAATTGCAGCCATAGTACGACCAACTGCAAGACCAGAGCCGTTAAGCGTGTGAACCAGACGGGTACCCTTGAACTCTGCTGGATCTTTATAACGGATATTTGCACGACGTGCCTGGAAATCCCAGCAGTTGGAGCAGGAAGAAATCTCTTTGTATGCGTTATAGCTTGGGAGCCAAACCTCAATGTCGTAGCACTTACATGCAGAGAAGCCAATGTCACCAGTGCAGAGAGTTACCACATGATAAGGAAGACCCAGAAGCTGAAGGATCTTCTCGGCTTCCTGAACCATGGACTCGAGCTGATTCATGGAGTCTTCGGGCTTTGCAAACTTGACCATCTCTACCTTGTCAAACTGGTGAACACGGATGATGCCACGGGTGTCTCGACCAGCTGAACCTGCCTCCTCGCGGAAACATGGAGTGAATGCGGTATAGAGCAGAGGGAGTTGAGATGCGTCCAGAATCTCGTCACGATGGATGTTTGTAAGCTGGACCTCAGCAGTTGGAATTAGGTAGAGGTCAGGCTGTACGTGATAGAGGTCCTCTTCAAACTTAGGAAGCTGACCAGTGCCAAACAGAGAATCCTGATTTGTGATAACTGGTGGCCACCACTCTTTGAAGCCTGCCTGGTTATGTGTATCAATCATGAAGTTGATAAGCGCACGCTCCATGCGAGCACCCATGCCACCAAGAAGATAGAAGCGAGTTCCTGCAAGCTTTACGCCACGGTCAAAATCAATCATGCCCAGCTCGGGTCCAAGATCCCAGTGCGCCTTTGGCTCAAAATCAAACTGAGTTGGCTCTCCCCACTTGCGAACCTCAGGGTTATCGGAGTCATCCTTGCCATAAGGAACGGATGCGTCAGGAATGTTTGGAATAGCTGCAACAAGGGCGGTGAGCTCTTCCTCAACCTCTCCGCGGCGCTGATCAAGCTCTGCGATGCGGTCTTTGTTAGCTGCTACCTGCTCTTTAGCTGCCTCAGCCTCTTCCTTCTTACCCTCACGCATAAGAAGGCCAATCTGCTTAGAAACAGCGTTACGCTCTGCCTGAAGAGACTCAACCTCGGCAATTACGCTTCTGCGCTCCTCGTCAAGCTCAAAGAATTTCTCGCGATCCCAGTGGGCGTTTTGCCTGGACTCGCAAGACTTATCTACGAGGTCAGGATTCTCGCGCACAAATTTGATATCAAGCATGCAGCTTCTCCTTGAATCAACACTTTTTGGCAGTGCATTTTTTCTTATAGCTTACCAAGTATATACTTGTATTCAGATTCTTAACCCTTCACATGTTCTGGAGCTGGATTATGGACGCAATTAACTCATGTATTGGTTGGCTTTTTGGCGATAAGACCGGTGTGTTGTTCCTCGTACTTGGTGGAATTCTGCTCTTTTTGGTCATTTCCTTTGTGTTAGAGCGCAAAACTAAAAAGATGTATTTCAACCACAAAAAAACTGAAGACGACTGGGATCTCTTTGGAGATGATCAAGAAGGTTGGTCTGACTTTGAAGAAGACAACAAATAGGTAACAAAAAAGCCCCGTATGGGGCTTTTTAAATATAAATGGTGCGGGCGAAGGGACTTGAACCCCCATGAACTTGCGTTCATACGGACCTGAACCGTACGCGTCTGCCAATTCCGCCACACCCGCGTGCTAGGGAATAATACTACAACATTTTGTTTTCTTCTAATGGAAAAACAATAGATATATAAGAAAATTCTTTTCAGCGGTAGAATATAGACAGTCACGGCCGACAAACACACTTTAAACACAGGAGGTTGCCGTGAGTGACTCGCGGTCACAGACCACGCAAACTACATATCTACATTCACCTTCTGCTCAGCAGGCATCACCTGCGGCTGAGCCAGAAATTTTGCTGGATCGATATCGCGTTCTTGCTCGCAGAGGTAACGGAGGTTTTGGCACCGTTTGTACCTGCTGGGATACTCGTTTGCAGAGGCGCGTAGCCATTAAACGCATGCCATTGTTAGGGGCATCCGAGACTCCCGGCGTGCTTGCTTCAACTGTTGACGAGGCTCTTTCTGAGGCAAGAACTGCTTGTTTGCTGGCGCATCCCAACATTGTGACTGTTCATGACTTTGAGATTGAAGGCGATTACGCCTATCTGGTCATGGAGTTTGTTGATGGTCTTAATTTATCGGAGCTCTTGGCTCGCGTTGAGGGTGGCTACCTCACCTATGCCGAAGCAGCTCACATGGTGTCTTCACTTGCAAAGGCGCTTCAATATGCCCATGAAAACGGCGTACTCCATCTAGACATCAAGCCAACAAATATCATGATTGACCGCCAGGGTACGGTAAAACTTGCCGACTTTGGTATGGCAACACTTGCCTCAGCTGCTGGTTATGGTGGTGCTCGCGGAGGTACGGTAGGCTACATGCCTCCTGAACAGGTTGAAGGCATGCTTGTTGACGAGCGCGCTGATATTTTCTCACTTGCTGTTGTTCTGAGGCAGGCGCTAACAGGCGTCAATGTATTTGCAGGCAGAACGGCTAAAGAATCCCTTGATCACATCTACAAGGGCCCAAAAATTCCTTTGCTCAAACAAGATCCCGAGGTTCCCTTTGCTGTAGATGCCGCCTTAACACAGGCGCTTTCCCCTGAGCCGTCAATGAGACAAGGAAGCGTCTTGGAGTTTGCACAAGAAATTGTGGCTCCTCTTGGCAGCGAACAGCAGGGCGAGAAAAGCCTCAAGTCCCTGGTGGAACAGTCAGAAGAAGAGGAAACCGAGACCTGGGACGTCAAGCATCTTCCGCTCTCAATCCGCTTCCCCTGGCTGCCCTCGGCTGCCGTGCGTAGCGTATCAGCTCTGGTCACCGGTGTTCTTCTCGCCCAGTTGTTCCAGCTTATTGCTCCAGAATCGCTCACGTTTATTGTGGTGGGCTCTCTTGTAGGAGCTGCGGCAGCTGCTCTTTGGACTCCGTTGGGTTCTGCGCTTATCATTGCATGCGCGGTATATGCCCTGGCAAGCATTAGCCCTACCAGCACTTCATTCCCGTTTGCAACGCTTGTAACCTTGGTAAGCGTTATCTGGTGGGCCTTTGCAGGAAGGGTTTCAAAATTCAGCAGCATCAACTGCTTATTAGGAGCTTTGTTACCTGCCCCTGTTTCAGCACCAGCGCTCATCTCCGCTACTATGCGCCCACTACCTGCGGTTTTAACAGGAGCCTTTAGCTATCTTTTTGGGACACTGTTTGCAAGAGGTATATCTTTAGGTTTTGCGGCAACTCCTCTTGCCTATGACTACACCTCACTAGCCTCAGAGCTTCCTTTTTGGATTCGCTTTGGAGCATGTGCTCTATCTGCTCTTTTAGGTTCGCTTATAAGCCAGAAAAAACGCCGCGGATGGATGATTTTTGGACAAATTGTCTGTGCCGCATTGCTTTCAAGTGGCTTTATATGGGCAGTTTGGATGGAGAATCCCAATTTTTGGGTAGTTGAAAGTATAGTTTCGGTACTAATTACGGTATTCTTATGTGTACTTGTATGTATTGCAATTGTCCTGATAGGTCCACTTGACGCGGATCAGGAAGGCGAGGAATTAGATGAGCTTTCTTAGTGACTTTGAAAACCGTATTGGTTCGGTCTTTGGTGCCGCACCTCAGGGATACGCGGAGCCTTTCTCTTTTAAGAAGCTTGCTAAACGTGCAGCTAAAGAGATGGAACGTGAGACGTATGAGATTGATGGCGTAGACACTGCGCCAGCTCTCTATACCGTTTTAGTTGCTCCTCAAGATGATTCACTGATGCGTCCTCTTTATGCTGATCTAACTGCAGAGGTTTCTGACTTCGTGGCTGCTCAGGCTCAGCAAAAAGATTATGTATTTGTTGGTCAGCCGCTTGTTCGTTTTATGGTTGACCCATCTCTGAAGCCTGGAAAATTTGCTGTCTTTGCAGAAAACGTTGACGGCAATACGCTTGACCAGCTACGCAATGAAGAGCGTGCTTTCTTGGGTGGAAACTCCAGTGTTGGAGGAGCTGCAGCTCAAATGCCTCAGCAACACAATTCCCGCGCTGCTGTTCAGCCAGAGCCACAGCCAGAGCCAGATCCTCTGTCTGTAGTCCGTCCTGTTTCTGCAGATAACGCGACGCCAGAGGTTTTGGGAGATCTTGCTGGTACAGACGCCGGTCTTGCGGTAATGCCACCAG
>CAUUFE010000050.1:0-6047 GCA_963544415.1 uncultured Atopobium sp. | reverse complement strand
TCTTGTTGCGCTGGTTGTTCTGTCTACGATCGCGAGAAGGACGCTCCTGGTTGTTGGCGTGTGCGTTTTCCTGTGTCTTCTCGCCCTCCTGAACTGCTTCTTTTGGCTCAGCATTACGATGTCGACGACGTGCTGCACCCGTACGAGAACGCCCTGGACGCTCTGCTGGAGCTGCATCGGAATCTGCTACTGCACCAGAAGCCTGCTCCTGAGCTGCACCATCCTGCTGCTCAGCACTACCCTGCTCTTCAGCAAAGTTCTTCTGAACCGCATTGTCATTCTGGCCAGCTGCACCCTCTGCCTCTGCTTTAGTGAAGGCAGGAGCCGGGGTTACCTCCGCAGAAGGCTGAGTTGCGTCCTGAACAATCTTGGTAAGGCGATCAGTGTCTACAACGTCAGAAGAAACCTTGCCACCTGCCTGGACCTGAGCCAGGACCTCTGCCTGAAGAGCCTCAAGAGTCTGCTCCTGTAAAGCGCGCTCCTCCATCTCTTCTTTGCTTGGACGGCCACGGCGACGTTTAGGAGGCTCTGCAATGCCAGCTGCATTTAAAGCCTCAGCCATAACTGCCTCTACTGCACGACGAGCCTCGGTCTCTTTTTTAGTTGGACGACCACGACGACGCTTTGCAGCAGATGAATTAGAGGCCTTTTCTTCAGTTGCCTCAGAATTGGTATGTTCTGAAGTTGAATTTTCTGAATTACTATTTTGACTCTTACGAGGTCTACCACGTCTACGTGGTGCTGGAGTATTTTCTACATCATTTAAAGAATCATTTTGGACCGAAGATGTTTCGTCCGACATGTACAAACCTCTCTGTTTGCTCATCAAAATAATCTGTAAAAATACGTGAGAAATATGATGAAGGGATAACAAACAAAATCAAATAGGTGCAAATCCAAAAGGAATATACCACGAAAATGCCCGCCTTATGATGAAAAAATAATAAATTTCACCATAAAACGGGCAAATGGGGATTTATAACCACTAACCCTTAAACCTCGAGAAACCCATCTTCTAGATTTCTTTAATCTGCATAAATCATTTAAACAGCTGTACGGCTTTTTCTTTTAACAATAATGTCTTCAATTTGCTGAACGATTTCTTTGATATACGTCTTGCCTTGAGGCGTGAGCTCAACCATAGTTACTCTTCTTGAAAGAGCATCGTCATGTTTGCGCTTTACCAGGCCACTTTCTGCCAAAGCAGTAAGAGACATAGAAACAGTTGGCTGCAAAAGACCAAGCGCGTCAACAATCTCTGTAATAGAAAGAGCGTCTTTAGGAGAATCTAGAATTGCAAGAAGGACCATATCTGCTGCCCTGCAATACAGAGCTCCCATAGCGTCAACATACATGACGATGCGCTCAAACGAAGTTCGTGAAAGCGCCTGGCCGGGCGCAATACGAGCACACGTGAGCTTAGACAGCTCCTCTACTGCTTCTACACCCTTTTCTGTAATGATGCACACTACGTTGCGTCGATCAATGGCGCCTTCATCTCTCTTGATGAAACCAAGCCTTGCCAGGTGCGAGGTACGATGAGTAATCGTAGGACGAAGAGCACTCTGATACTCGGCAATTTCTGAAGTCTTAACAGGGGCGCCCTTCACATTGAGGCGACACAAAATAGCAAACTCTTCAAACGTGAGTCGTCTGTTAGCAGGTACCACTCTTCTAACTAAGTTGTAAGACCTGCGAATGGACATGTACTCGCGAAGTTCCATAGAGACCTCCACTCCTATGCCCGAACCATTTACTATTTGCTCGCATAATGAGTATACCCCTAAAAAATACGTGTTAACGTGGGGACAAAACAATAGTTAGTCAAAAATATGTTAGAAAATGGCGTGTATATGACATCAATATAGGCTTTTATATGCTGCAATATAAAATTTGAGTAATAAAAATTAATTTTATTATCTCTTTTATACATTAAAAAAGTTTTTACATAACGCAGAAATGTGTAAATTATCTGGAGGAATTCACAAAAGATACCGTGCAGGTATTCAATACTTGCACGGTATCATGACAAAACAACATAGTTAGCTATCGTTTACATTGCCTCAGGAGCAGAAACGCCAATTAAATTAAGGGCAATTGCAAGCACGCGGCGGGTTGCATCACAAGCAGCAAGACGAGCCTTAGAGAGCTCCGCGTCAAGTGGACGTCCTTCAGAAGGAAGCACCTGGCAAACGGTATAGAATGCGTGGAACTGACCAGCAAGCTCTTCAATATAGTGTGTAATACGGAATGGCGCCCTATCGCGAGCACAGCCCTCAACAAGACCTGGGAACTCAAAGAGCTTACGAGCAAGAGCCTGCTCAGCGGCATCAGAAAGCAGTCCAAGATCAACCTCAGAGCCAATGGCCTTATCTGCAACGGCGTCCATGCCAAGCGCCTGAGCCTCTTCCAGGTCAACGCCAGCCGCTCGACGCAAAATGGAACAAATACGAGCGTGGGCATACTGAACGTAATACACAGGATTAGAGCTGTCCTGACGCTTTACCTGCTCAATGTCAAAGTCAATCATCTGGTTGGAAGACTTTGAAACAAGGGTGTAGCGTGTTGCATCAACACCAACCTCGGCAAGAAGTTCGTCAAAGTGGATACCGGTTCCCTTGCGCTTAGACATTCTGACAGCAACGCCATTTCTGAGCAGGTTAACCAGCTGACCAAGCAGAACCTCAAACTGAGTTGGGTACCCAAGAGCTGTTGCAGCAGAGCGAACACGCTGAATATATCCGTGGTGATCTGCTCCCCAAATATCAATAACGTGATCGACGCGCTGGAACTTATTCCAGTGGTAGGCTACGTCGGAAGCAAAATAGGTATACTCGCCATTTGTTTTGATGAGTACACGGTCCTTATCGTCACCAAAATCAGTGGAGCGGAAGAACAGTGCGCCCTCGTCAGAACGATAGAGGTAACCAAGCTTATCAAGAGCATCAAGTGCGCGATCGACAGCGTCTTTACCCTGGTCATCCTTAACGTAGAGAGAGCGCTCAGAGAACCACACATCAAAGTCGGCACGAGCGTTGTGGCAGGTGGTTTTGATGGACTCAAGCATCATCTTGTAACCGCGCTCACGGAACTCTGCCATGCGTTCATCTTCGGACTTGTCTGCCCAGACCTCTCCGTCATTTTTAAGGAAGAAAAGACCCAGGTCAACAATGTAGTCTCCGGCGTATGCATTGCCGCCAAGAGAGTTAATGAACTCGTCAGTAAATGGATGCTCCTCTGGATGAGCATCGTCTTCATCTGCAACGTAAGCGTTGCGATCTTCTGCAAGCACCTGAGCAGCTGCATCAGCGTCAATACCACGCTTCTGCATGATATCAATAAGCTGCAGGTAACGCTTAGAGATGGAGTGACCAAAGACATCCATCTGAGAGCCATGATCGTTGACATAGTACTCGCGCTCAACGTCATAGCCAGCAAAGGCAAGAATGCGGCTTAGAGAATCTCCAAGAGCAGCCCAGCGGCCATGACCAATGTGCAGAGGACCAACAGGATTTGCAGAAACGTACTCTACCTGAACTTTCTGGCCAGCACCAAAGGTAGAACGACCAAAATCGGCGCCCTGCTCACGAACGGTGTTAAAAATCTCATTGCCCGCAGCGGTAGACAGGTAAAAGTTTACAAAGCCAGGACCTGCAACCTCAACGCGCTCAATTTGAGCGTCTGCTGCAATATGAGCCACAAGAGCTGCGGCAATATCGCGAGGAGCCTTATGTGCCAGCTTTGCAGAACGCATTGCAACCGTAGAAGACCAGTCACCATTTGATGAGTCCTGTGGGCGCTCAAGTCCCACGTCATCAATCTGGAATTCAGGCAACTCACCCGCAGCCTGGGCATCTGCCAAGGCTTGACGTACAAGTTCCTCGATCTTCTCGCGCATGGTTCTCCTTTAAATTTAGTACACGTGTGCAGCGTAAGTACGTAGTAGATTGCGTAGTTCCTAAAGGACTACTCGGTTTCCTCGGAAGATTTTACCTGATGTTGAGCAGCAAGTTCGTGACGCAAATTGGCCAGACCGCGCTCAAGGCCTACAGGATAAATCTGAGGGTTCAGGAAGCGCGTGTATGCCGCATCCAGGTGCATAAGCGCAGCATGGCAGCGGTCGCGAGCAACCTCAATGGACTCGCTCTCCCCTACGCGCTTGCCTCCTTCTACCAGCCTTACCATCAGTTCGCGAGAAGTTCCTTCAAGCTTGTGAGTGGAGTATGGATCAATGATGTCTACCACGGTTGCCTTAGACTCTGGATTCTTGGTGACCAGGTAATCTGGGTCAAAAATCATGTCGCCGGCAGGGCAGCCGTTTGCATCGTAGAAGCGGCGGATATGCTGAATACCAGGAACGGTGCGCTTGTAGGCCATCTCGGACAGCTTGATAACAGGAGTCCAAGGCTCAGAAGCAGACTGACGACGAGCGGTCAGCTTATAGACGCCGCCAAGCGAAGGCTGAGGATCGCAGGTAGCAAGCTTGGTGCCAACACCAAAGGCATCAATAGGTGCTCCCTGAGCAAAGAGCGACTGGATGGTGTACTCGTCAAGATCGTTTGAAACGGAAATCTTAATGTAAGGAAGACCAGCCTCATCAAACGCCTTGCGAGCTTCCTTGGAAAGGCGTGCAAGGTCTCCGGAGTCGATACGGACTGCACTCAGGCGCTCGCCGCGCTCCTCCATCTCTTTTGCCACGATGATTGCATTCTTGATGCCCTCGTGAACGTCATAAGTATCAAGCAGCAGCGAGCAGTTGGTTGGGCTGGACTTTGCAAACGCCCTAAAGGCATCAAGCTCGGTGTCAAACGACATTACCCAAGAGTGTGCGTGGGTACCAAAAACAGGAATGCCGTAAATTTTGCCAGCAAGGACATTTGAAGTGCTGGAAGCACCAGCAATATAGGAGGCGCGAGCAACTGCCAGACCACCGTCTGGACCCTGTGCACGACGCAGACCAAAGTCAGAAACGGGATTGCCTTGAGCTGCCTTGATAACACGCGCGCACTTAGTTGCTGCCAAAGTCTGGAAGTTGACCAGGTTGAGCAAAGCGGTCTCAATGAGCTGACAATCAACAATGGAGCCCTCAACGCGAACCATAGGCTCACGTGGGAAAACAAGCTCTCCCTCTGGAATCGCGTCAATGGTTACATTGAGCTTGTGGTTGCGCAAAAACTCGAGAAACGCTGGCTTAAAGAGACGACCACCACCAGGAGAGTTAATGCTTGCCAGGTAGTCGATGTCGTCATCTTCAAAGATAAAGTTCTCAATTAAGTCAGCAATTTGACCAGTACCACAAGAAATTGCAAATCCACCATTAAAGGGGTTCTCGCGGAAAAATGCAGTAAAGCATGCCTCCGCATCAACAAGACCCGCTTCCCAATAACCCTGAGCCATTGTGAGCTCATACAAGTCTGTATTAAGGCTTACGTCCGAAGGCTTGGTACGATCAGTGAGTGACATAGTTGCTCTTTTCGATTGGTCAAAAACTGACGGTGAGACGATATATCTAGAGTAGCAGTCTTACAAAATAAATTGGCTTACAACAAAAATAACTGCGAGAATTACCACAGTTCCAATAACAATTTTTTGCCCCAGAGGCATTCTGATGTCTTCGTCGTCCTCATCGGGCTCCATAAGAGCACGTCCCTTGGCGCGCTGCTCCTGAATGCGACGAATCTGCTCGGCTTCCTGCTGAGCTGCCTTGCGTGCGGCACGCTGTTGAGCTGCAACAAGTTGAGCATCTTCTTCGGCGGCTGCTGCCTCCGCCTCTGCTTGCGCTTCTGCTTGGGCTGCACGGGTCTTCTCGGCACGAAGCGCCTCAAGCTCCCTACGCTCTTTCTCGGCACGAAGCGCCTCGAGCTCCCTGCGCTCCTTCTCTGCGCGAAGGGCTTCGAGCTCCCTGCGCTCTTTCTCTGCGCGGAGCGCTTCCAGCTCGACGCGTTCCGCGTCCGTGAGCGCAGCCGCCTGTGGCGCTGGGGTGGCTTGGAGCTCTTCGGGTTTCTCGACAGACATGGTTACTCCTCGGTTTGCGTATCGGGGATGCT
>CAUUFE010000049.1:0-6129 GCA_963544415.1 uncultured Atopobium sp. | reverse complement strand
ACAAGCTCGGTCTTCTCGGAGACGTGGTTGACTGCGTAGTCAAAGATCTCCTGCTTGGACTCCTGCTCCTCGATTGGCTTCATGGTCAGAGCATCTGCAGGGCAGATGTAGACGCAGTTGGAGCAACCGGTGCAGTCGAGCTGAGAAACTGCAATCTCAAACTTGTAGCCCTTAGCCTTAGGACCAACGGCATCCTTGAACTGAGACTGTGCTGGTGCAGCAGCAACCTCTTCGTCGGTAAGGACGAATGGACGAATGACTGCGTGTGGGCAGACATAAGCGCACTGGTTACACTGAATGCACTTCTCGACGTTCCACTCAGGAACAACAACAGCAATGCCGCGCTTCTCGTAAGCAGCAGCGCCAAGCTCAAACTGGCCATCAACGTGGTTCTTAAATGCAGAAACAGGAAGTGCGTCACCCTCCATACGAGAGACTGGAGTCATGATGTCACGAACCTGCTTGAGCAGAGCCTCACGGCCCTCAAGGGTGATTGTGCTTGGAGCATCCTCTGCAGTAGCCCAATCAGCAGGAATCTCAATCTTAGTAAATGCAGTAGCACCAGCGTCGATTGCCTTGTGGTTCATATCAACGACGTTCTGGCCCTTCTTCAGGTAAGAGTGAGTTGCAGCATCCTTCATGTACTGAAGCGCGTCTGCCTCTGGGAGAACCTTTGCAAGAGCAAAGAATGCGGACTGAAGAATGGTGTTGGTGCGCTTGCCCATACCAATTTCCTTGGCAAGGTCAATTGCATTAATCAGATAAACATTGATGTTGTTCTTAGCAATGTAGCGCTTTGCCTCTGCTGGCAGGTGGTGTGCAAACTCCTCTGCATCCCACTGGCAGTTGACCAGGAAGGTACCGCCAGGCTTGACGTCGCGGACCATCTTGTAGCCCTTGATGATGTATGCAGGAACGTGGCATGCAACAAAGTCTGCCTTGGTGACATAGTAAGGAGAACGGATCTTGTGATCACCGAAGCGCAGGTGGCTGATGGTGATACCGCCGGTCTTCTTGGAGTCATACTGGAAGTATGCCTGAACATATTTATCGGTGTGGTCACCAATAATCTTAATGGAGTTCTTGTTAGCACCAACGGTACCGTCACCGCCGATACCCCAGAACTTGCACTCAATGGTGCCCTCAGCTGCAGTGTTAGGAGCCTCAGGATCCTCTGGGAGAGACAGGTTAGTGACATCGTCGACAATACCAACGGTGAACTCACGCTGAGGAGCATCCTTCTTGAGCTCCTCGAAGATTGCGAATGCGGATGATGGTGGGGTGTCCTTGGAACCAAGGCCGTAACGACCGCCAACAACCTTAATGCCTGTACGACCAGCCTCATAGAGGGAAGAAACAACGTCTTCGTAGAGAGGCTCACCAACGGAACCTGGCTCCTTGGTGCGGTCGAGAACAGCAATCTTCTTGACGGACTCAGGAAGAACGTCAACAAAGTGCTTTACAGAGAATGGACGATAGAGGCGAACCTTAACCAGACCGACCTTCTCGCCATGAGCGTTCAGGTAATCGATAACCTCTTCGAGGGTATCGCAGAAGGAACCCATGCAGATAACAACGCGGTCAGCGTCTTCTGCACCGTAGTAGTTGAACAGACCGTAGTCAGTACCAAGCTTAGCGTTAATCTGGTTCATGTAGTCTTCAACAACTGCTGGCAGCTGGTTATAAACCTCGTTGCATGCCTCGCGGTGCTGGAAGAAGATATCGCCGTTCTCGTGGGAACCACGGCTTGATGGATGCTCTGGGTTCAGTGCGTGATCGCGGAATGCCTGGACAGCGTCCATGTCACACATCTCAGCCAGGTCAGCATAATCCCAAACAGCAACCTTCTGAATCTCGTGAGAAGTACGGAAGCCGTCGAAGAAGTTAACAAATGGAACCTTGCCCTTGATTGCTGCAAGGTGAGCAACAGGAGCCAGATCCATAACCTCTTGGACGTTGCCTTCTGCGAGAAGTGCAAAGCCAGTCTGGCGAGCAGACATTACGTCAGAGTGATCGCCAAAGATGTTCAATGCATGGGTTGCAACGGTACGTGCGCTGACGTGGAAAACACCAGGGAGCTGCTCGCCGGCAATCTTGTACATGTTTGGAAGCATGAGCAAGAGGCCCTGAGAAGCGGTGTAGGTAGTGGTCAGAGCGCCTGAACCAAGAGAACCGTGAACAGCACCAGCTGCGCCAGCCTCGGACTGCATCTCGACAACCTTGACGGTTGTACCAAAGATGTTCTTTACACCCTGGGCGGACCACTGGTCAACATAGTCTGCCATTGGACTTGATGGGGTAATTGGGTAAATGCCCGCTACCTCGGTAAACGCATACGACACGTAAGCCGCGGCGTTGTTACCGTCCATGGACTTAAACTTTCTTGCCATTTCCTCTCCTTGCCTAATCTGTGATTTCTCACAGTATGCGTCTGTGCGATCCAAAATAAAGCTGTAGACCCTGGGTGACTACGGAAACAAGTTTCATAGTTCGGCCGGCAGCGGTCGCATAATGCTTTTATTATTGCGCAAAAAAACAATGAAACAAATCAGAAATATGAGCCAATAAATACCTATTTTCAGGTAGGATTTTCTACCTGCGGAATTGCAAAATAAACATAACAGTAAAGTTCAACTTTTTTGTAAATCGACAAAATATTCAAGTGCGCAAGCAGCCATCTGTCTGAAAATTGGACAAATTTTTACGTAAGCACTCAACGCACGGAAGTCTTGCTGCACGTTGAGTGCTCTTTTAATAGCTGTACTTTAGCGTCATATCTCTTTTGATTACTTGGCCGCTTTAATCTCGCAAAGCTTCTTATAACCAAACAGGAAACGCTCTCCTATCTCACCTTCAGCATCAGAGGCACAAACGACTCCGTGCTCATCTGAAGTAAGGAAGGCTTCATCAAAATCAGCAGTTCCATCAAATACCTGTGCGACAACATCTGGATTAAACTCAGTTGGCTCATGCAGGGTTTGTGCCAAATCAAGCACCAGACTTGTGGCTCCTGATCGAACGCTTTCTTCTGAGATACCTGCGATAAGCTTTCCGTCCTTCACTAACCAGAGCACTTCTGGTGCGCAATGGGTTTGCTGCTCTTCTCGCTGTGAAATTCTTGCACGGCCCGCAAGAGATAGAACAGAGCTCTCTTCCAAAGACTGGTAAGGACCAACTGTCATAGCGGCCTGACCATTGCTCTCGAGCAAAATCATAAGAACGCCGTCTGGATATTCTTGCGATCCCTCTTTGAGCGTTCCCTCAATGTGCTGCTTAGCCCAAGCAATCAAGTGCGGAGAAACATCTTTTTGAGCAACAACTCGTCTACTCAGCGCACGTAAATGCCTGTTATCAAGAGGGAGAACACCTCCAGCTAGTCTCCAACGACAAACAAGTTCTGGATTATCAAGTTCAAACTTCTGAGCCGCTTCTAACTCTTCCTGGTCCACAGTGTCCTCCCCCAGCTTTTTATGAAATGAACTGCTATTCCCGGCTTAGCAGACTAGTGCCTAAAGTGTCGCTTTCCTGTAAACACCATTGCAATACCATACTCATCACAAGCAGCAATAGATTCATCATCTCTGACTGATCCACCTGGCTGAATAATGGCTGTTACGCCATGGGCTGCCAAGGTATCAACGTTATCTCGGAATGGGAAAAACGCGTCGGATGCAGCCACAAGGTTCTTGGAATCAATTCCCATGCGTTCGCAAGCAGCTTCAGCTCGCTCGCACGCGAGAAGAGCAGCGTCAACACGGTTTGGCTGGCCTGGTCCCATACCAATTCCAGCTTGATCTTTTGCAACCAAAATGGCGTTTGACTTAACGGTCTTACAAACTTTCCAAGCAAATACCAAATCATTCAGCTCTTCTGGAGTTGGTTGACGCTTAGTAACAACCTCAAAGCTCTCTGCGGTTTCATCTGCATGATCAAGGTCTTGCACCAACAGTCCGCCGTCAACAGTTCTCATTTCAAGCTCACGGCTTCTATCGATTCCGCCCGTAGCTAAGACGCGGAGATTGGTTCTCTTTGACAGGCGCTCAAGAGCCTCTTCTGTGAAGCTTGGTGCAATAAGAACCTCAACAAACTGCTTATTGATATCTGCGAAGTGCTCAACAAACTCCAGCGGAACCTCTCTGTTTACTGCAATAATTCCGCCAAAAGCAGAAAGCGGATCACAAGCAAAAGCTCGATCGTATGCCTCGACAACATTTTCTGCCGTTGCAGAACCACAGGGATTCTGGTGTTTCAAAATAATGACTGATGGATCATCAAACTCACGAACAGCTGCCCAAGCTGCATCAGTATCCAGCAAATTGTTGTAAGACAAAGGCTTGCCCTGAAGCTGCTGGGCGTTTGCTAAAGAGTGTGCAGGAGCGCCAGGCATCTTGTAAAACGCTGCGGACTGCTGAGGATTTTCTCCATAACGAAGATCCTGCTCTTTTATTGCCTTTACCAGCAAAGTCTCTGGGAATTTACTCTGCTCTGATTCAACTACGCCAGAAAGGTATGCGGCAATAGCGCCATCGTATGCAGCTGTTGTCTTAAATACCTTCAAAGCAAGTTGCTGGCGAGAAGCCCTTGTAGTTGCACCGTCATTGGAACGCATCTCATCAAGAACACGACCATAATCTGCTGGATCAACAACAACCGTAACAAAATCATTATTCTTTGCAGCAGAGCGGAGCATTGAAGGTCCGCCAATATCGATGTGCTCAATTGCATTTTCTAGTGTCACTGATGGATCAGCTACGGTCTTTTCAAACTCATAAAGGTTAACGCAGACCAGGTCAATCATGCCAATACCATTGTTCTCTGCATCTGCAACATGACCGGGATTATCTCTGCGACATAAGAGACCACCATGGACGCGAGGATGCAATGTCTTGACGCGGCCGTCCATCATCTCTGGAAATCCGGTATAGGACTCAATAGGGATGACGGAAACGCCAGCCTCTTCGAGGATTTTTGCGGTTCCACCTGTTGAAATTACCTCTACACCAAACTCTTTAGTAAGAGCCTGTGCGAATTCAACAATACCCGTTTTGTCTGTTACCGAAATTAGCGCACGTTTGATAGGGGCCTCAGCCATTGCCGCTCCTTTGTGTTTGACACTTACTATCAGAAACACCTACAGCCTATCAGCTGCAAAACACTACGTACGAGATGTAAACAAACTTGAAACTATTCTATAATCTTCCGCTGTAAAAACGCATGAAAGGAACTATTTCATATGTCTGACGATACTCCAATCATAGTCCCCTTCGAAGATACTGACTTACCAGAACTTAGCTCAATCGTTGAGCGCGTCTGGTACTTGGACGGCGATGAATCTAAAGAAACCAGTAGGTCTCTGGCTACCATTGATATTTCTTACTACATTGGTGTTTCAACTCATCGCTTTGTTGCAAAGCAAGATGGTCAAATACTTGGTCTTATTTTCTGCTCAAACGGAGAAACTCCAGCAGATTTTGAAAAATGGCAGAAGTTAGAAAACGAAACAACAGCAAAAACTAAGAAACTATTGAGTGAAGCTCGCTTTAAGGACTACGAGATCTTTGGTGATGTCGAATCTCATCTTGTTCATGATTATTGGAACACAAACACTAACGATGCCAAATGGGAAATTACTCTGTTCTGCGTTAACCCCGCTATAAAGAGCCAAGGTATTGGAGGCATGCTCTTCTCCTACGTTCTGGACTTTATGAAAGAGCAAGGAGCTAAGCATTACTTCCTTGCAACTGATGACGATTGCGACTTTGGTTTCTATCAGCACAAAGGCCTCACCTGTAAAGATAAGGCAGCAATTAAGTCATCAACAAAAGACTATGGATTTGCCTATATCTATGCAGGAGATCTTTAAGGATGAATCCTTGCATTGGAAGATTTGCGCCAACTCCTTCTGGAAGAATGCACCTAGGCAACGTTTTCTCAGCGCTTATGGCTTGGGTCAGCGTTCGCTCCCAAAATGGCAGCTTCATTCTTCGCATTGAAGACTTAGATATTCGTGCACGTAATCCTCAATACACCTCCCTTCTCTTGGATGATTTACAGTGGCTGGGACTAACTTGGGACAGAGGGCCGTTTTTCCAAAGCAAGCGTACGGAGCTCTATCAGGACGCTCTATTG
>CAUUFE010000048.1:0-6142 GCA_963544415.1 uncultured Atopobium sp. | reverse complement strand
GACTCTGCTGAAAGTCGCATATGTTTGGGCTGATATGCCACTAGTGCACCTCGCGAACAATATCTGCAAACGTAGCCGATACAAATGAAGCTAAATCTTCTGGAGAAAGCGTCAAACTGAGTCCACGTTTTCCACCAGAGATATGAATGAGCTCAAAAAGCTGAGCAGTCTCGTCAATTATAGTGGGAAACTGTCTCTTCATACCAACGGGAGTACAGCCGCCGCGAACATAACCCGTTAAACCCTCAAGCTCTTTAACGGGCAGCATGGAGAGGTTCTTTTGACCGGATGCAGCTGCTGCTTTTTTAAGATCAAGCTCTTGATCTACTGGAATGCAGCACACCACATGCTCTCCGCTTGAAGACACGCAGACAAGCGTTTTGAACGCAGCGTCTGGATCTTCTCCAAGCATCTCTGCAATATGAGTACCCAACTCTCCAGAAGGAACGTCTTCGTCTACCTCATAAGATTGGAACTCGTAAGCAATATTGGCAGCATCAAGCTCCCTCATTGCATTTGTCTTTTGAACCTTTGCCGTTTTTCTCGCCATGTTATACACGCTTCTTCTGAGCTTTTTTCTCTGCAGCTAGACGTGCGTTATCGCGGTCAAGAATCTCTTTAAGGAACTTGCCTGTGTGGCTTTCTGGCGTTGCCGCAACCTTTTCTGGCGTACCAGAAACAACTACGGTTCCACCGCCATCGCCACCTTCTGGGCCCATGTCAATAATGCGGTCAGCCATCTTGATGACGTCCAAGTTGTGCTCAATGACAAGAACGGTATTACCTGCATCAACAAGACGCTCAAGCACAACAATAAGCTGCCTGACATCCTCAAAATGAAGGCCAGTTGTTGGCTCATCCAAAATATAAAGAGTTTTACCAGTCTGCTGACGGTGAAGCTCTTTTGCCAGCTTAACGCGCTGCGCCTCGCCACCAGAAAGCGTAGTTGCAGGCTGGCCAAGGTGAATGTAGCCAAGGCCTACATCGTGGAGAGTCTGCAGCTTGTTTTTAATACGAGGAATGTTTGCAAAGAACGCTAGTGCCTCGTGAACCGTCATATCAAGCACGTCGGAGACGGACTTGCCGTGATAGAGAATCTCAAGCGTCTCACGATTGTAGCGCTTACCGTGGCAGACCTCGCAAGGAACATAGACGTCAGGCAGGAAGTTCATCTCAATCTTGATTTGGCCGTCGCCCTTACAAGCCTCGCAGCGGCCTCCCTGGACGTTAAACGAGAAACGACCGGCCGAGTAGCCGCGTGCGCGGGATTCTGGAACTGAAGCATACAGTGCACGCAAGTCATCCCAAAGGCCAATATAGGTTGCTGGATTAGAACGAGGTGTTCTACCAATAGGACTCTGATCAATATCAATGACCTTATCGATAAGATCGACGCCTTCAAGCTTTTTATACTCTCCCACCACACGCTTTGAATGCTGAACTGCATTAGTAAGCGCGGGCGCAAGGGTGTCGGTAACCAAAGAGGACTTGCCAGAGCCAGAAACACCTGTGACCACCGTTAATGTGCCCAGCTCAATTGAGGCAGAAACATTCTTAAGGTTGTTAGCGCTAGCTCCCGTAATCTTAATCTTTCCACGACCAGGCTTACGACGAGCCTCTGGCAGCCTAATCTGCTTCTTTCCCGTGAGATATGCACCTGTGATGGAATCAGGGTTTTCAACAATCTCTTCTGGAGTGCCGGCAGCAACAACGTGACCACCAAGTTCACCAGCTCCGGGGCCCATATCAATAACGTAATCAGCTGCACGAATGGTATCTTCATCGTGCTCAACAACAAGTACGGTATTACCGCGGTCTCTGAGCTGCTTGAGCGTCTCAATGAGTCGATTGTTGTCTCTTTGGTGCAGTCCAATGGAAGGCTCGTCCAAAATGTAGAGGACGCCCATAAGGCCGGCGCCAATCTGAGTTGCCAAGCGAATACGCTGGGCTTCTCCACCAGAAAGCGATGCTGCTGCGCGAGAAAGCGTGAGGTAGTCCAAACCAACGTTAACCAAGAACTGCAGCCTTGCTACAATCTCTTTAACAATAGGACCTGCAATGACTTTTTGACGGTCAGTAATACTCAGTTGCTTGAAGAACTCCAATGACTCTTTGCAGGAAAGTTCACAGACCTCCCAGATGTTTTTCTCGCCAACCGTAACGGAAAGAATTTCTGGCTTTAAGCGAGCTCCGTGACAGGTTGTACAAGGCATCTCGCGAATGTACTTCTCAAGATGCGTCTTCATATTCTCTGACGTGGTCTCTTGATACTTGTCAAAAAGAATCTTTCTGACACCAGAGAACGTGGTAAACCAGTGTGTATTGCGGCCGTCTCGCGTTTTGTAGTCAACGCGAATTTTAGTTGAACCAAGGCCACCGAGAAGGGCGTCTTGCACCTTCTTAGGCAGCTTGTTCCAAGGTGTTGTATCAGACACGTCAAAATGTTTGCAGACTGCAGACAGAATCTGAGGATAGTAATTGGAGTGGCCAAAGAGGCTTCCAAAAACACCCTCTGATACGGACAGCTTTGGATCAGCAATCAGTGCCGCAGCATCAATAATTTTACGAGTTCCTAGACCATCACAGTCGGGGCAGGCACCGTAAGGGGCATTGAATGAGAAATCACGAGGTTGCAGGTCATCCATGGAGTGACCGTGAATAGGACAAGCAAGCGCCAGCGAATACTGCAGGAGTTCTTCTGGCATAGTCTCTGGGTTGGATTTATCGGCCAGGAGCAATATGCCTACCTTGCCCTGGGCAAGCTTGGTTGCCTGCTCAACGCCTTCAACAATGCGACCCAAAGAATCAGGACGGATGACAATACGATCAACGACAACCTCAATATCGTGCTTGAGGGTCTTTCCTAGCGTAATTTCTTCATCAAGCTCACGCACAACGCCGTCAACACGAACGCGAGAAAATCCTTCTTTGCGCAGGTCTTCAAAGAGCTTGACGTACTCGCCCTTGCGACCTAAAACAACAGGAGCTAGGACATAGGCTCTACGTCCCTGACCAGCCTCGAGAATTTTATCGGCAACTTGATCTGTTGTCTGGCGCTCAATAACGCGACCGCACTCAGGGCAGTGAGGAGTACCCATGCGAGCATACAAAAGGCGCAGATAGTCGTAGATTTCTGTAACGGTACCTACGGTAGAGCGAGGATTTCTAGAAGTTGTCTTCTGATCGATGGACACCGCTGGAGAAAGACCGTCAATAGAGTCAAGGTCTGGCTTATCCATCTGTCCCAAGAACTGACGGGCATAGCTGGACAGGGACTCAACGTAGCGGCGCTGTCCCTCTGCGTAAATGGTGTCAAAGGCAAGACTCGACTTACCCGAACCAGAAAGTCCCGTAATAACTACCAGCTGATCACGAGGGATATCAATATCAATGTCTTGCAGGTTGTGCTCTCGTGCACCACGGATAGCAATTTTGCTTGAAGCCATAGTTCCTCACATAACCAGTTTGACATGCGTATTTCTTTTATGCGCCAACTGCCAAACAACAGAAAACAACATCAGTACACCGATGCAATTTGTGCGTACTGATGTTCTAGTATACCCAAGATAGTGCCGCTAAAACACAGCAAGCGCGCTTCCCTATTTAATGCGAACCTTCATCACAGCTTTTTTGAGCTTTGAGCCAGATTTCTCCAGCGTACAGCCTGGTTTGTGAGCATCAGATGGAGGTGTCACTAGAAAATCACCAGCGTGCAAGGTAACCCATGTCTCTTCTCCAGGATTGGTGTAAGCACCAAAATCAGCATCAAAATTAAATTCACCCTTAAGAACACACTGCTCAAGAGGGGCAACAGCGATGCTTTCGGTGCCAGAAATAACCACATGAATATCAGCGTAAATCTTATGAGCCTCATAGTCCTTCTCGCCAGGAAGAGCGGGCTCAAACTCCATGACGTTCACAAAAACGTTATCTCCGTCAATTTCTGTTTTGCCCAAAGGCAGCTCATCCAGATTGTGGGTTGCTAGAAATTCCGCAGCACAAGCCATATATTTCTGACCAAAGTCATTCTCAGATAAATTCTTAATTGACGAGAAAATCATGTGAACCTCCTACGTTCAGCTAAAGTGCGCCGAAAAGATTATAGCTATCTCGTTTGCCATAAACTTCTATGGGTAGAATTAAGTAGTTACTGCATACAACTGCTACATAAGGAGAGACATGGCAGACATAGATATTGATCGTGAGGCGCTTCGTAAAGAGGTTGACGCTGCACTTCACGGCAAAAAGAAAGAACCACAGCCACCAGCAGGCTTTGAACTTAACCAGCACTCAAGCGCTAAGCACGTTATTGGCGTTGTTTCTGGCAAAGGTGGTGTTGGTAAGTCCTTTGTCACCGGCATTCTTGCTACTAACCTTGCTCGCGCAGGTAAGCGCGTTGGTATTCTTGACGGCGATATTACCGGACCTTCAATTCCTCGCATGTTTGGCATCTCTGATGAGCGTTCTTACGGCGTTGAAGAGCAGCTTATTCCTATCGAGGACGCAAACGGTATCAAGATTATGAGTGCTAACCTGGTGCTTCAAAACGAGACCGATCCTGTTCTCTGGAGAGGCCCTGTTGTTGCTGGTGCTATCCAACAGTTCTACAGCCAGTGCAACTGGGGTGACCTTGATTACCTGCTCATTGACATGCCTCCAGGAACTGGCGATGTTGCACTGACCGTATTTCAGTCCCTTCCCGTTGAGGGTGTTGTAATTGTTTCTTCTCCACAAGATCTTGTTCAGATGGTTGTGGGCAAGGCAGTGCGCATGGCAGAAATGATGCATGTACCTGTACTTGGTTTGATTGAGAACATGGCATATATCACCTGTCCTCACTGTGATGAGCGTATTGAGCCTTATGGTCCATCAAAACTTGCTGAGACTGCAGCAGCATTTAACCTCGAGCCTTTAGGACAGCTTCCTATGGATGCAACCTTTGCGCAGATTGCCGATAAGGGAACGTTTAGCATCGAGCTTCCAGAAGGCCTAATTCCTGAAGCTACACAAAGCGTTCTTGACCTGTAAGTCCCAGAAGCTGGTGCTTACACAACACAAAAGGTAATTCTTACTATGGCTCAAACAACGCGCATTAAAGAACGACAAGCAGCACAGGCTCAGCGTATTAAGCAAGCTCAGGCGTTCATGGTGCCAGACAACATTGATGTTGCAATTTTAGGTGGTGGCGCAGCAGGACTCTGCGCTGCCATCACTGCTGTTGAGGCTCTTGGTGTCAATAAGCGCGTTGTTGTCTTTGAAAAAGCATTGGAAAGCGGCAGAACTATCCTGGCAACGGGCGGAGGACGCTGCAACTTTACCAATGCTGATTTGAGCTTTAAGAATTTCTCTCATCCAGAGTTTGTCCAGGCTGTTTGCAGGGATAAGGACACCTTCCTTGCAGATATTCTCTCTTTCTTTAGATCCAGCGGTCTTGCGTGGGCAACTGAAGACGAGGGCAGAATGTACCCACTTACCAGGCAAGCAAGCTCCATCCAGTCACTGTTGCTCAGACGTGCCCAAAAAGCCGGTGTTCAATTTGCCCTAGGACGAGAAGCCATATCGGTAAATCCGCAGCACAATGGCTTCACCGTTACCTTTCAAGAATGCTTTGCTGGCGAGAAAACCTATGAGGTCCATGCATCATCAGTAGTTCTAGCTACTGGTGGACTCACAACCACCAAACTTGCTGAAAGTCTTCAGCTGCAGACCACCTCACTGCGACCAGGACTCTGCGCACTCACTTGCACTCCTCAGCCTCCAACAAGCCTTGATGGAAAGCGCGTACGAGCACACGCAGCTCTTGTAAGAGACGGCGTTGTGCTCAAACAGGAATCTGGCGAGCTGCTTTTTAGGTCATTTGGACTTTCGGGCATCATGATTTTCAACTTATCTCGCACAGCCCTACCTGGTAATGTTCTTGAGATTGACCTTCTCCCCCAGCTTGCGGAAGAGGAAGTTGCGGCAGCTGTAGAAGCTCACACCACTGACGGTCTTCTCGACCCACAGATTGCTGCTTACCTGGGTGCTCATGACTCAGTAGAGAGCACTATTACCAAGGCTCACAAAATAGCATTTACCGTTACGGGCACGTCTTCCAAAGTTGTCCCACAGGTCTGTGTTGGTGGTATTTCCGTTGAACAAG
>CAUUFE010000047.1:0-6202 GCA_963544415.1 uncultured Atopobium sp. | reverse complement strand
GAGTAGGGTAGAGGTCCTCCAGCTCCTGCGAGGTTACAAAGGTGACTTCGCGGCTGAGCCGCGTGTTGAGCTGGGGATAGTGCCACTTGAGCTCGTCGAGCGTGCCGCAGATTGCCTCGACAATGCGGCAGACAGCGTCTTCCAGCGTGTCGGTGTTGCGCTCGTCCTGCGTGATGATGCGCTCCCAGTCCCACTGGTCCACGTAAATGGAGTGCAGGTTATCAGGATGTTCGTCGCGACGGATAGCGTTCATGTCGCATACCAGGCCACGGCCGACGGCAAAATTGTAGCGCCAAAGTGCATATCGCTTCCATTTTGCAAGTGACTGCACTACCTCGGCGTTCTTGCCAACGTTTGGCAGGTCAAAGGCAACTGGGTGCTCGACACCATTGAGGTTGTCGTTCATACCGGTAAGCGGGTCAACGATAAGCGGAGCGGTGACACGTGACAGCTTAAGCGCCGCACACAGCTTGGTTAGAAATACGTTTTTGACCTGCTCAATGGCCTTCTGCGTATCGTAAAGTGAGAGGCTTGAGCGGTAGCCTTCGGGAATCTTAGTCATGCGGCTCCTTGCAAAAGAACGCTAAAAATTTAATTGCGCTGATTTTGCCTTCTTTCCATATCCCTTTGGCGAGAAACCCGTGTGATTTAACCGTTTTGTCAAAAAGACGGATACAAGACGTGTGCAGTAGAAAAAAATAAATGAAGGCTATTGTGGGACTGTGAACTCAAATATTGCATCTCAAAAATTTTTAGAAAGTTTGTATACCTCATTCAAAGAGGGGAATATAAGTATTAAATAGTAATCATTCCTATTTAGTGGGAACCAGATAGAAAGGTTTTAACTATGCTAAACGATAAGCTCAATGTTCTTCTCGCTAACTACGCAGTTGAGGCGCACAAGATTCACAACTTCCACTGGTATGTCAGCGGCCCTTCTTTCTACAATGTGCACACCGACCTCGACGAGGTTTACGGTTCAATGTATGACCAGCTTGACGAGGTTGCCGAGCTCATCCTGATGAATGACGGCTCTCCACTTGGCTCTATGGATTCATTCCTCAAGAACGCAACTCTTTCCGAGGCTGCAGAGGGCTTCAAGAATCCTCAGGAGATTTTCGAGTCCATTCTTGCTGACTACGAGGCAATTCGCGCTTTCGCAACAGAGATCAAGAAGGATGCAGATGCTGAGGACAACTTCCTTGTTTCCGCAGCTATGGATGAGCACATCGCTCTTCTCTCCAAGACTATTTGGATGATTAAGCAGTCCAACAAGTAAGTTTGGCAAATACCCAGCCGGTTCAAACGGTTGGTTAAACTTTGTGTTTCTTTCTTTCCCATATGAACTGAAAATGTCGCCGGGCTCCCGGCGGCATTTTTGTGGCTACCCGCTCTGCTATCACATTGTCATTTCTGCATCCGCACATATCTCTAAGCATAAAGACAACAGATTAATAGAAATGCTGTTTACCTGACCTAAAATCAGCGTAAAAGAAGTCCGCTATAAATGATTTATTTGATTAGGCGAATTAAATGAGTCCCTCGGAGTGGTAATACCCTTAGTGTCCATTTTGATGGACACATAAAATCTTATGAGTATCTAGATTTGTTGCAACAGAGAAAGGAGTTGTAATGGGTTTTGATGCATTTGTTCGTTGCAGGTGTTTTGAAGAGGGAAAACTTAAACCTGGCCCAATTCCCTTTGAAGATCTTTACATTGATGATGAAGAATTTATCTGTTCAAAGTTTTTAGATCAAAAGCGTAAAGAGCTTAGCTCTGAACAATTTGAGAAACTCTATGGAGACCTAGAGCGTGATTTTGTTGATTGGACATATAATGCCTGCGAGCATGAAGATGGTGAAATTTGTTCCGAAAGAGTTGGTAATTTTTGCGGCTTGTTAAGCATTGGTGCAGTTTTAAGTTCAGATGAGGGAGAGTCAAAGTATCCGTTATTAAATACTATGCTTCCTGATGGCAATGGAGGTGTTTATCCAGTTGAAAAAGCGCAGCCTACTCTTGATGAACTTGATAGATTCATAGAAGAGCATTCAAAGATCCCGGGATATCAGCTCATTGATAAGGAGACGAATAAAGCTCTTATCTCCTGTGCGGTGGATGACGGTTTTTGTCTTTACAGTGACAAATATATTGATTATGGATTCGCAGAAGACACAATGTATTTCCATCAGTTTAAGCCTTCACGTATATTTTACGCTGACCATTTTTGCCAGATTCCAGCTGATGATTTTGAGCAGACGCATAAGGTGGTTGTTTTTTGCGATGAACCAAATAACAGTGCGTCAAACTTTAAAATAACTTTGCCAGGTCCAATTGATAGTGAATTAGACAATTCTGTTTTAAGAAGCTTTACTGTTCAAAAGGCAACTTTAGACTTCAAAGAAACTGGTCATTTTTGGAGGCTAAATAAGATTAGGAACCTCCTTGTAGCATCCATAGAAACACGGCATCCTATTTGTTGGTGTTAAAAACATATGGGCTGCGCTATCTGGTTGTGGTCTGACGTCATGCTGTCTAGAAATAAGAAGAGGACCACCACCAGGCAGTCCTCTTCTTATTTACTCTGACGAGAAAAACGTCACAACTGAACGATTTTCTCGCTAAATGTTGAGCTTAGTAGGTAGGATTCTCCACCTCAACCTTGTCGACCTCCTGGAAAGGAGCAAGGGTTGAGACCATAACGATTGGCTCGTCATAAGGGTTGTTGACGTAGTGAACCTCGCCGGGCTCAATGTGGATGAAGTCGCCAGCCGAGAGGGTGTGAACCTCTCCATCAACCACAATATCAACCTTACCCTGAAGGATGTGGAAGTTCTCCTCCATAACATTGTGGTAATGAGCCTGGAAATCCTGACCTGGCTGGAACTGGACCATGGCATAGTTCATGCGAGGGCCCTTCATCAGGTACTTAGGACCGTGATCTCCGCACCTATACTCAAAATCGTTCTCGTTGACAATAAACATCTTGCTTTCCTTTCAGGCGCAACTTGTGATGCGACCAAACGTTCTTCTTGCGCGCCACGCGTATCCGCGGCGCAGCGGAGTCCCAGTACTTACAGACCAGGTGCTCTCCACATGCTTTTGACCTTGCCCTTTTCTGCAAGCTCAAGCTCACTCGTGTAAACATCCTTCCACTGAACATACAGCTGGTCGTAAACAGCCTTGTTGTCCGGGTTGGGGGAGAATGTCTTATCCCATTTAACAACGCGCTTTGCGCCCTCGGCAATGCTTGGGTAGATGCCAACACCATAGCCCGCAAGAACAGCGGCACCTAGAGCAGTTGCCTCTTTGACCTCTGGAATACGAACATTCTTGCCAGTAACATCGGCGACAATCTGCGCCCACAGAGGACTCTTGGAAGCACCGCCTGCAAAGATGAGCTCGTCTGGCTCATTGCCAGTAGCCTCTCTGACCAGGTCAATATGGCCGCGGACGAGAAGGGCGGTGTTCTCCAAAATGGCGCGATAGAAGGTGTACTTGTTGAAACGCTCTGGATCAAGCTCAAAGTTGGTGAACGTTGGGCTTGCGTGGGTCCAGTGGATGTAATTCATAACGTCGCTAAAGCAGCAAAGCATACCGTGGCTACCTGCAGGAATCTTGGCAGCGTGCTCATTCATGACATCGTATACATCAATACCGCGCTCTTTTGCCTCGATCTTCTCTGCCTGGCAGAAGCCGTCACGATACCAACGCATAACCAGGCCGGGCTTAAATGCCAGCGCCTCGTACTGCCAAATCTGTGGAATGGCGTGGCAGTTTACGCGAACGCGATAGTCTGGGTCTGGAGTGCTCTTATCGGTGTTGAACTCGTACTGCCAGAAGCTGCCTCCAAAAACACCGTCCTGACCAGGCTCGCAACCCGCATCATCGCTGAGATGGGCTGCCAGATTGTTAAGACTTACGACTGCGAGGACTTCAAGGAAGTCGTTGCAGCATGCCCAGTTCCAATTGTTGTTGCTGGCGGCAAGAAGCTTGCTGAGCGCGACGCTCTGCACCTTGCATACGACGTTATCCGCAGGGGTGCACGCGGCGTTGACATGGGCCGCAACATCTTCCAGAGCACCCATCCTCTGCAGATGGCCGAGGCTGTCCGCATGATCGTTCACGAGGGCGCAACCGACGCTCAGGCATGGGAGTTCTTCGAGGACGCAACCCACTAAGAGCGCACGGTGCGGCGTTGCGGCGCGGCGTGCACGAACGCGCCGCGTTAGGCAAGAATGCGCTGCGTTGGCACGAACGAGCTGCTCATATGTGGCTTTCTCATGTGGCGAGAAACATACTGACCTTGAGCTGGTAATCCGAAAGGATTACCAGCTTTTTTCTGCAGCGTGTTAGCGTCGGCTTTTAGGCCTGGCGCACAAAATAGCGTGGCTTTGATATGTCTCACTGAAGAATCGTCATGTTCCTGATCAAAATAGCCAGTCAGCCAGGCGGTCGTGCCGCTTGATATACATTTTTATGCATAAATTTAATCTAATATGCTAGATAATGAATAGTCTTGTATAAGAAATTTAACTATCGGTAAATTCCGTCTCTATAGAACACACTTAAGTCGGATATTCTGCTCAAATGCGGGCATTTTACACATCTAATGATGATAATCTGCATGGTTGAGGTAATTTCTGCGTCATGTATACGTCTTTTTTGCAGAATATCCGACTTAGGTGTGTTTAGCGGACCCGAAATTTGACCTTTGGGTTGATGGCGAGAAGCACTGATTTTCTTGCAAGCTGTCTACCTGTGATTTTGTGTGATCACAAATTTTATAAATTGAGAGATTTATAAAAGTTGCATCCAGGTCGTTTTGAAAGTAGTTGAAACGTCTTGATAGCTATTTTTGGGATTAATAGAGACTCAGATGTTCAGGGCTTATTTTTATAACTAACACCATTCAAAGATAAGACGAAAAGGCTGCTCATGCTGAGAAGTACAACGACTAGAATAGTTTTTAGCACATAGATGTCATAGTGTTGAAAGGGAATCACGCATGGAGTTTATTCTGGACACAGCTGATCTTGAGGCTGTTAAGCAACTTGATGAGCTTTTAACTATCGATGGAGTTACCACTAATCCTTCGATCATTACCAAGAGCGGTAAGACGCCAGAGAAGGTTATCAAAGAGTTTGTTGAGTATTTGCGTCCAGAGCAGAAGTTCTTTGTCCAGGTCGTTTCAACGGACTATGAGCAGATGCTTGAAGAGGCCCGTTATATCTGCAGCCTTCGTCCAAAGAACACCTATGTAAAGATTCCTGTTACCCATAACGGTTATAAGGCAATTAAGCAACTTAAGTCTGAGGGTCTTGGGGTTCTTGCTACCGCTATTTATTCTGCTGACGAGGCATTTCTTGCAGCAATGAATGGCGCAGATTATCTTGCACCTTACGTCAACCGCATGTGCAACTATGGCGATGGTATTGGTCAGGTTCTTGATCTGCTTCAGATGCTTGAGACTCAGGGATTTGAGAACACCAAGGTTATTGCAGCTTCCTTCAAAAATGTTGAACAGGTCCACGCTCTTATTGCTGCAGGTATTCAGTCCGTTACTGTTCCACCTGAGGTTGTATTTAATATGATTAATCATCCAGGAACGCAGATTGCTGTTAATGAGTTCTCTGCCGCATGGCGTGAGGCTTATGGCAGAGATACGTTAATTTAATTAATAGATTATTTAGGTAGCTAGGGAGAATAAGATGCCAATTGACTGGCAAGCAATCGGCGCGGTAGCAACGTTCTTAGCTGTTGCAGTTAGTTTATATTTAGGACTTGGTATTAGAAAAAAGTTATTGATTACAGAGTCACTTACAGAGTCATTAATAGAAGGTTCTTCTGGAGAGTTTAAAGTCACTGTCACCGTTACAAATGTTGGGAATACTCCTATTGCTATAACCAATTATGGATTTAAAGTAATGCATAATGGAAAGCCTGGAATTTTAGATATAGCAAAAAAATATTCAAAATCTAAACCACTTCCATTGGTGGTTAAAGCGGGCTGTATTGAATTAATTCAATTTGAATTGAATGAAACTACTCCTGATGAAGATGAACGAGAAGCTATCTTCAGATTTAAAAAAGGTAAATTTGTCATTCAAGACAGTACAGGTAAATACTATCCAAGAATTTAATTTTTTAAAAATCTACTACAAACTGACTTAGATTATGTATATAAGTCAGACATAGGGGTAT
>CAUUFE010000046.1:0-6467 GCA_963544415.1 uncultured Atopobium sp. | reverse complement strand
GTGAATGCATAGTGGCATCCGGCCGCCTGTGCTTTTGCCACAACCTCAGCATTAGCTTCATATCCGCTGGCAAAATACAGTGAAATTCCGGTGCGCATACATCCTCCAAGTAATTGCAAAGCGCTTTCTAAAAGACGGGGTTTCTCGCCAGACGAGAAGACAAAAAACTAGTGATAAGAAAAAAGACTGGCGAGAAGAAAAATCCCTCTTCCTAGGATACCTAAGAAGAGGGATAAACGTTTCTAAAACGTGTGGTTTTTACTCGCCGAAGACGTCGTTAATACGATCCTCGTCAACGCCGAAGAACCAAGTAAGTGCAAATCCTGCAGCGTAAGCAAGAAGCATTGCAAGCAGGTAGAAGACCTGGTTACCTGGCTGGACAATCAGCAGGCCAAAGAGGCCGGAGACGCCCTGGGAAACGGTACCAAGGTGGAAGAGGTAAGCAATTACGGAGCCAACACCGGAGCCAAGGCATGCGGTGATGAATGGCTTACCAAGAGGCAGGGTAACTGCGTACATAAGAGGCTCGCCGATGCCGAGCATACCAACTGGGATGGACTCGGTGAGGTACTTCTTGACGCGCTTGTTCTTGGTCTTGAAGAGGATTGCAAGACCAGCACCAACCTGGCCGCCGCCTGCCATCATCAGCAGAGGAAGCAGGTAGTTGATACCCTGAGTTGGGCCCTCTGGGTTGTTAAGCATAACGTGGATTGGGGTAAGTGCCTGGTGAAGACCAACGGAAACCAATGGCAGGAAGGTAGAACCAAGCAGGTAAGCACCAAAGACGCCCAGCTTGTCATAAAAGAACTGAAGGACAAAGAAGATTGCCTGAGTAAGCCATGCGCCTGCAGGCTGAAGAATCAGGACAGAACCAATAACACCGATGATAACGGTGCAAAGTGGAGTCAGGAAGGTGTCAAGAACGCTTGGCATAACCTTGTGCAGGTTCTTCTCCAGGAATGCAAAGAAGATTGCGCAGATGATTGCACCAATCATGCCGCCTGCTGCTGCGTTGAACAGGTCAGAAGAAGCGACGATAAATGCGCCCTCCTTGAAAGCAACAGTTGGGAGGCTGAATGGAAGGTGAACCAGACGAGTTGCAACGCCATCAACAGTCTTGGAAGCAAGAAGAGGCATACCAGCGTTAGCAATGGAGAGTGCACCAGCCATAGCACCAAGAACGCGAGAACCGCCAAACTCCTTGGCAGCGTTCTCGCCAGCGAGAACTGGCAGGTAAGCGAAAAGTGCCCAACCCATGGTCCAGATAGCTGCGAACCACCACTCGTTGGCATAAGCCTTACCAGTGGAGAAGTTGATAACGTTGATGATACCGTTAATCAGACCTGCAGAAATGATGCCAGGAAGCAGTGGAACAAAGATGTTAGCAATCTTCTTGAGGAAGCGCTGAACAGGCTTGTTCTCATACTTAGCCTTCTGAGCTGCCTTGTTGTCCTTAGCTGCGGAAACAACGTCGTCCTCAGATGCGTCACCAGCAGCAACGCCGGTAAGCTTAGAGAACTCAACAATAACCTTGTTGACAACGCCAGGACCAAGAACAACCTCAAGGTACTCTGCATCCTCGACCAGACCCATAACGCCATCAATAGCCTTGATAGCCTCAGAGTCCACCTTTGCAGGATCTGCGGTCTTAATGCGGAGCCTGGTCATGCAGACCATGTTGCTCTGAACATTTTCTTTGCCACCGACGGCAGCAAGAATCTGTTCTGAAAGCTTGGTGTAATCCATACTTTCCTTCTTTCTCTCGTTGCGATGTTGCAACAAATACTTATCAAGAATACATAAAAAATGAACTTGGCGGTATAACAATCCATACCTGTGGTTCATTGTTTCATGTTTTGACCTAATTTGAACGCCCCGTTACTGCAGGTAAATTAAGCGTTTTTCAAAAACTTTGCAACCATTTTCACGTCACGCTGATACCACTGACCGATACGGCCGGAACAAAATGCTCACGCTTGTGTCATTTGTTCCTACAGTAGTTACTACAGAGCACCGCTGACATGACCATGAGCAGCCTCAAGCTTAGCTTTTGCCTCGTCTACAGGCATCTTGGTCAGCAGCATGACAATAGCAAGCTTTGCATTACCATCAGCTTGCTCAAGCGCCTGAGCTGCTTCTTCGCGAGTGCAACCCGTTGCTGCCATAGTGATGTTCTGTGCACGAACTACCAACTTCTTGTTAGTCTGCTGCACGTCAACCATGAGGTTCTGATATGCCTTGCCCACACCAACCATAGAACCGGTTGAAATCATATTCAGAATCATCTTCTGAGCGGTACCAGACTTAAGGCGTGTGGAACCTGTAAGAACCTCTGGACCACAGGAAGGCTCAATAGCAAGCTCTGCCTCTTTGCCCACTTCAGAACCCTTATTGCAGGCAATAGCAACGGTCTTGCAGCCCAAAGAGCGAGCATAGCGCAGGCCACCAATAACGTAAGGAGTGCGACCGCTTGCCGCAATTCCAATAGCAATGTCATTCTTGTTCAGGCCAATCTTCTTGAACTCTTCTTCGCAAAGCTCAAGAGAATCTTCCGCGCCTTCAACTGCACGTACAAAGGCCTTCTCGCCACCGGCGATAAGACCAACAACTACGTCAGGAGAAACGCCAAAAGTAGGCGGACACTCAACCGCGTCTAAAACACCCAGGCGGCCTGAGGTTCCAGCGCCAAAATAGACGATTCTGCCGCCAGCCTCAAGCGAGGAAACTGCCCACTCGATTGCCTGAGCTACCTGCGGAAGAACCTCTTTGACGCCAGCAACCACGTTGAGGTCTTCCTGGTTCATAACGCCGACCAGCTCAAGCGGCGTCATCTGATCCAGGTCCATGGTGTTGGGGTTTCTTGTCTCGGTGACAAGCTTTGTTAAATCAATCACGTTTCCACCTTCTGTGTTGTGATTTTTACGCGATAACGTCGTTTGTTGTACCAGGCAAATCTTCGTCAGAAGTAAGCGTTGCAACACGCTCAGCTGACTCAAGCTTGCCAATATAGTTTGTCGAGAAACGCTTAACGCTCTTCTCGTAATTTCTGTTTACATAGGCTGCAAAGAGTGCATCTACAACGTTGAGCTGGGCAATTCTTGAAGACATAGCGCCACTTCTCATGATGTGCTCTGTTTCCGCAACGCCTAAAACGTAATCGGAGCGGTGAATGAGCTCTGAATCAATGCCGCCGCGAGTGATGGAGACCACCTTGGCACCGTTTGCCTTTGCAATCCACGCACACTCAATGGCTTCGCGCGTAAGGCCTGAGTAGCTGACCACAATAGCAAGATCTTCTCGCCCCATGTTTTTTGCGTAGAGCAGCTGCGAGTGGTAATCGTCGCTCAAGTTACAGTTAATGTTGAGGCGCATGAGTTTGAGCTGCAGATCTCTTGCAACCAAAAGCGAGGCTCCCATGCCAAAGAGGCAGATGGAATGGGCTTGCATCATGATTGAAACAACTGAGTCAACAACCTGAGCATCAAGCAATTGCCTGGTAAGCTCCAGCGAAGAAATGTTCTTTGCCGTAACTTTTTCGATAATCACATCAGTGGTGTCACCTGCGATAACGCCGCCAACGGCAATATCGTTGCTTTTATTGCTTACCGCCAGTTCATAAATGAGCGCCTGCTGGAACTCTTTATAGCCACCGCAGCCAAGCTTCTTGCAAAGCCTGACAACCGTTGATGCTGATGTGTACGTTTGAGCTGCTAGTTTATGGATTGATTGACCAACTGCCGCCTCTGGATCCGACAGAATATAGTCAACAATATCGCGCTCAGCCGAACTAGCATTCTTGCGATACTCTTCCAGACGTAGACGAACACCTCTCACGCAATCACCTCCGGCCGTCCAGTTGACTAAAACGTTTGACTATATTGTTTCACGATGCCATAAAAATTTCATCTGTAAAGTAGGCAGTGCCGTAAACGGTAGTATTGCATGCGCAAGTGTAAGCGCGCTCCATGTGCGTTGTATGCGTGACTGCTCATGTTTTCCCAGCATAACGCGGGGACAATTGTCGTAAAAACTGAGTCTTGATTTGGGTACGTTACTATCACTTCATAAAAACTTTTACTACCGAGTAGACATTTGACCACGTAAAACCTGATTAAAATATTTCATCTTTGCCTAAAAAATTCAAATTTAGATACCATTGACAGCTTTTTTGATACCACTCGCAGTACGTTAACGTACCCATTATTTCATCTTGGACAAACTAGCTGCAATTTTGATGAAACGCACGTCATCATAAGCGCAAATTATCTCAGTCAGTTGAGATAGCAGGTGTTTCACCTAAGGCAAAACCGAAGGAGACGATATGCGCACCAATGAAGATTTACCCCAGAACCAAGATGCTCACTCTGAGCACTCATCTAACGCAAGCTCCCCTGCTGGACAGACCAGAAGGCAATTCCTCAGTAGAAGTGCTCTTGGTCTAGCGGCTCTAGCAGGCCTTGGCCTTACCGCCTGCCAGACAAAAGGCGGTGCAACCGCTGCAAAGGGAACCGCAAAGAAGGTTGACTCTGTAGATGGAACCTTCCAGTACGAGAAAGTCTTCCCTGTTCTCAACGATAACGAGGCCTTTGACGACTCTCTTGTTACCAACCAGCTCAACAGCTTTGTCTGCTTTGCAGGTCAGGGCACCGTCTATGTAAAGAGTTCCGAGCCTCAGAGCTTTGCGCTCTTTGTAAACGGCCATCAGGTTCCAACCGATAAGCTTGACGGTTCTTCCTGGAACCAGATTGATATCTCTGACGTAACCGTCAACGGAGACAACCGCCTGCAGGTCAGCACTGTTAAGGAGACTCAGGCAACCTTTGAGGTCAAGATTGGCTACCCAACCCTTATTGACGGCACCAAGGACTACGCCGACAACGACAACTTTAAACTGATTGACCAGATCATCAACGCAGAGATTGCCAACGGCTTTACCTCTGCTCAGCTGGTTGTTACCAGATACGGCAAAATTATCAAGAAAACTAACTACGGCAACGTCAATTCCTACAACAAAGACGGCTCTCGCATCAAAGATGGAAAGGCTGTTGACGACAACACCCTCTATGACCTTGCCTCTAACACAAAGATGTATGCTACTAACCTGGCAATTGAGAAGCTGGTTACCGACGGTCAGCTGGACGTTTCCAAGAAGGTTCAGGAATACATTCCAGACTTCAAGGACCAGGAAGGCGATAAGATCCTGGGCAAGAATGACCTTACTGTTCGTGAGATTCTTGAGCACCAGGCTGGATTCCCACCAGATCCTCAGTACCACAACCGCAACTATAACCCAGAGAATCCTGACGATCCACAGCCAAACGCAAACCAGAAGCTGTACTCCCAGAATCGCGACGAGATTCTGCAGAAGATTATCGAGACTCCTCTGCAGTATGTCCCAGGCACCAAGACTGCCTATTCCGACGTAGACTACATGCTTCTTGGTTTTATCATCGAGAAGATCACCAACAAGCGCCTTGACCAGTACGTCAAGGAAGCTCTTTACGAGCCACTGGGACTCAAGAACGTCACGTTCAACCCACTAGACAACGGCTTTAAGGCTGACGGAATCGCAGCTACCGAGCTTAACGGCAACACTCGCGACGGCCTAATTACCTTTGACAACATGCGTACAGACACCATTCAGGGCACTGTCCATGACGAGAAGGCCTACTACGCCATGGGTGGAATCTCTGGTCACGCTGGTCTGTTTGCAAACGCTTCTGACCTGGCTGTTCTTGTCCAGACTGTTATGAACCGTGGTGGTTACGGCAACACCATGCTCTTCAGCGAGGACGTTCACGACCAGTTCATCAAGCCAAAAGACACAAATGTCACCTACGGTTTGGGCTGGAGACGTAAAGGTCACATTGGCTACCAGTGGGCCTTCTCGCCTATTGCAAACGCTGCAACCGTTGGCCACACCGGCTGGACCGGCACACTTACTGTCATTGATGTCTACAACAACACCAGCTTGGTACTGCTTACCAACACTAAGAATTCACCAGTCATTGACAACAAGGTCAACCCTAACGACTTTGTGGGCAACCACTTCCTGACCGGTGGCTACGGCGTTGTTTCTACGCTGGCATTTGATGGCCTCGACGACGCAAACGCCGAGGGCAACAACGCCAAGCTCATGGACATGGTCATTGCTAAGTACAAGCTCATTCAGGCCGAGGCAGATTATCAGACTGACCCCGATAAGGCTTCCCTGAAGGCTCTGCTTGAGGTCTGCGACCAGAGGAAAGATTCCAAGGTTATCAAGGACTTCCAGGCAAGCGACTTGTACAAGACCATCTCGCAGTTTGTTGGTAAGTAAAGCTCGTGTAAACAACCTGCGCAGCGGGAATAAGCGCAGTGCACAAGCAAGGTACGATACACATCTTGTCTAGCAACGGCCCTCTCCTCCGTCTAGACACACCAAAGCCCGGATGCTATTGCGCGGCATCCGGGCTCTTTTTGTGCGT
>CAUUFE010000045.1:0-6681 GCA_963544415.1 uncultured Atopobium sp. | reverse complement strand
GCCTAAAAATGCAAAAGAAACTGTGGATTTGCCTGATTTTGTCAAAGAATCTGTATTCAAAATACAGATTCTTTGCACTTTTTAGGCGCGCATGCTGTTAAGGCGCACGCCTGGCGAGAAACCCGGTGCACCCGCAGCTCCCCGCGTGCTCGCACCCCGAACGCTAGCGCAGGCGTGTGAGCTGCACTTTCTCGATAAGCGAATCCACAACCGAGCGCTCCGCCGCCTGAGTTCCGCTCTCCATGACGTTTGCGGCGCCCGTGGCCATAGCCAGTCGCAGCGCATCTTCTGTCGAGAGGCCCTGTGCATCTGCAAAGGCAAGCGCCGCCACAACGGAGTCACCGGCACCGACAGTGCTTCCTACCTGGACTTTTACTGGACCTGCATACCAAACCTCGTCGGCCGTAGCGTAGACGGCGCCGTTGCCGCCCATGGAAACGCAGACCGTGTCGATGCCGCCAGCAACAATCTCGGATGCGGCAGCAGCAATCGCGTCCACGTCGGCAAGCTCACGGCCAAGCATGGCGGAGAGCTCGTGATCGTTTGGCTTGGTGAAGTATGGCTTCTGCTCAAGGCCAGCTGAGAGGGCTGCGCCGTCAGCGTCCAGGTATACTTTCAACCAGGCGTCGCGCAAAGCACGAGTCCAGCGGCCATACGTATCAGCGGCAGCTCCGCGGGGGAGGCTGCCGGAGAGAACCACAATGTCGCCGACGGAAGTCTTGGCAATCAAGTCAGCAAGTGCCTGGTCAAGCATGGTGTCGGTGACCTCGGGTCCGGGCTCGTTGATGTCGGTATTGGTACCGCCTTCAGTATCAACAACCTTAAGGTTGGTGCGCGTCTCACCAGGAACAGAAATCGCCTGGACCTTGATGTTATTCTCGCTAAGTGTATCGGCGATCCACTTGCCGGTTTGACCTGCAAGAACGGCGATGGCGGTAGACTCTCCGCCCAGTTTAGCGATAACCTTGGAGACGTTGATGCCCTTGCCGCCCGCGTCCTGCCTGAGCCACGTGATGCGATTCACCTGGTCAACGGCAAAATTTGGCACCTGGACGGTCTTGTCCAAAGCGGGGTTGAGCGTGACGGTGTAGATGCTGGGCATAGTCGCTCCTCGGTTTGCGGCGCCGCAATCGGCGCAAGTTATCTACGCTGATAATACTTCAGTTTCGGCAATAAAGTAACCGCGGACAGCGTTGTTACGCGCATATCCGCGGTCTTTTCTGGCGAGAAACCCGGCGCACTCGCGGTCCAACCTGGACCTGCGGCCCGGTGCCGTCAGCGCTTACTTGCTGTCAGCACTCTTGAACTGGTCAAGCACCCAAGCGTACGCAGTTGGAGCAACCCTGGACCAGTACTTCCAGTTGTGGTTGTCGCCGGTATCGCGCTGGTAATCAACATTAATGCCAGCGTTTTTGAGCTGCTCAACAAAAGCGTCAACGTCAGCAACAGGCACTACGCCATCGTCAGCAGTTGTAGCAACAAAGAACGAAACCTGACTTGGATCAACCTCACCAAGATACTGAGTTGGGAACAGTTTGTTATACAAATCCCATGACCAGCTGGTGGTGCCATCGCTAAAGGCATGCTGAGACGTGTAAATAAAGTTGTCATCAGCAAGCTTTGTCCAAACGGAAGGAGAAAGCAAAATGCCTTTACTAAAGTAATCGGAGTGGTGCAAAACAAATCGAGCTGCGCCATAACCGCCCATAGAAATGCCGCCGATTGCGTGGTCTTTGCGGTCCTTTGATACACGATACGTGCTCTCAATGTAAGGTACCAGGTCATTCATAATGGCAGATTCCATCTTGAGACCGCGATCAGCAGAGTCAATGTAGAAGCTGTTAAAGCCGTCAACAAAGACTACGATAGCACCCTGACCAGCGGTTTGAATAGCCTCGTCAAGCATGGTCGATGAATCAAAGCGCTCCAGCAGGTTGCGGTGATTGCCATACAGGCCATGCAGCATATACACAACTGGATAAGTCTTGTTGGGATTGGACTCGTAGTCTGCAGGCAGGTAGACATCATAGTTCCAGTCCAGGCCAAGAGTTGGCGAGTAGAACGATGTAGCCTTAACTGTTCCCTTAGGAGCCTCGTCTTTCTGTGCCTCCGCTTGAGCGTTTGAGCCGCCCTGAGTGTTTCCAGGAGCAGTTGGTGAGCAACCATAAAATGGAATTACCAGCAAAAACGCCGCAAACAGAGCAACCAAGGTGCTCAGTACTACATGATGTTTAAGTTGACGTTTAAGCTGGCCGCCCAGTAACGCAAAGTTTCGGTGCAAACGTGCGACAAAATTTACATCTCGCATTGTTTCCTCCTGACGTTGTAGCTTTGACCTTGGTGTAAACATACGAGCACGCCCGCACTTCTCGCCCAATAAAATAAAAAGTCGAAACAAAATGAACCGTACAGCAGGCCAAGTGGTTGTTCTTGTGCTGTGGACGGCTTTGCTGTGTGGAGAAACCCGTCAAATTTGAATGAATTGTTGCATTCGTGAAGTACTCAAAATTCCCGCGTACAACTGCTAAAGAGTGGAGTATACTTTTAAGGCTTTTCCACAGAGCCCCGTAATCTCTGACAAGAAAAAGCATCGATGACCCGTCCAGGGGTTATCAACTCGTAATTCGTAGGAGGAGTCAAGTGAAGAAGTCGACTCAGTTCGCCAAGGCTGGCGAAGTCGAGCGCAAGTGGGTGCTCATCGACGCTGAGGGCGCAACGCTCGGTCGTCTGGCTACAAAGGCTGCCATGATTCTTCGTGGCAAGAACAAGCCACAGTACACCCCAAACGCTGATACTGGTGACTTTGTTGTCATCATCAATGCAGACAAGGTTGTCCTTACTGGTGTTAAGGCTGACCACAAGGAGTATTGGCGTCACTCCGGCTACCTTGGTGGCTTGAAGATCACTTCCTTCAAGGAAGAGATGGAGAAGCACCCAGAGCGTGTTGTTGAGCACGCAGTCAAGGGCATGCTTCCTAAGACCACTCTTGGTCGCAAGCAGGGTATGAAGCTTAAGGTTTACGCCGGCGCTGAGCACCCACATGCTGCACAGAATCCCGTCAAGATTGAGCTGGAGGGCTAAACGATGGCAGATAACACCGCTGTTTACACCGGCACCGGCCGTCGTAAAGAGGCCGTCGCTCGTGTTCGTCTTGTTCCTGGAACTGGTAAGGTTACCGTTAACGGCCGCGAGGCAGTCCAGTATTTTGGTCGCCAGCAGCTCGTAGACAACGCAACCGCACCTCTCCGCATTACTGATACTCTTGGTCGTTTTGACGTCCTCGCAAACTGCGACGGCGGCGGCATCAACGGCCAGTCCGGCGCTCTTCGCCTGGGCATCGCTCGCGCTCTTCTTGAGGCTGGCGAGTATCGTGATGACCTTAAGAAGGCCGGCTACCTCACCCGCGATTCTCGTGCGGTCGAGCGTAAGAAGTACGGTCTGAAGAAGGCTCGTAAGCGTCCTCAGTTCTCCAAGCGCTAAGGCCGCTGGACCCAAAAAAGTCCTCACAAAGAGACCTGTTGTATATCGGCAGGTCTCTTTTTTGTATACTTTTAATAGTTGCATTTTGCATGTTTGTGCAACTCATGAGTCCGCACGTTCTTCTCGCCATCTGGCGAGAAGCCCCACCTGTCGAGTAGTTCGCTGGCGCTTCGCGCGCACGTTGCTCTCCACCCGACAATATTACATTCGCAGCTAGGAGACGCTTATGAAGTACTTTGGAACCGACGGCTTTAGAGGCCGTGCAAACGAGGGTCTGAACGTCGATCACGCATACAAAATTGGACGCTTTATTGGCTGGTATTACGGAGCTAAGCAGGCTCGCAAGGCTCGCATCATTATTGGTAAGGATACTCGCAGGTCAAGCTATATGTTTGAGTCTGCACTTGTCTCGGGCTTAGTTGCCTCTGGTGCTGACGCGTACATGTTGCATGTCATTCCTACTCCTGGCGTCAGCTTTGAGGTTGTTGACGGTGCTTTTGACTGCGGCGTCATGATTACCGCTTCCCACAATCCATTTACCGATAACGGCATCAAGCTGGTCAACAAAGACGGCTATAAGATGGATGAGGATGTTCTTGAGCAGGTAGAAGCCTATATCGACGGTGAGTTTGAGGTCCCTCTGGCAACCGGGGACACCATTGGTCGTACGGTTGATTACATGCAGGGACGTAACCGCTACATTTCCAGTCTTATTGCCAGCTGTGGCTTTAGCCTGCAGGGTCTCAAGATTGGCCTGGACTGCGCAAACGGCGCAGCTTCCAGTGTTGCTCGCCCTGTTTTTGACGCGCTGGGTGCCGAGACTCACGTTATCAACAACGCTCCAAACGGCCTCAACATCAACGTTGATTGCGGCTCCACTCATATTGATCAGCTGCAGCGCTTTGTGGTTCAAAATGGCCTTGACGTGGGCTTTGCCTATGACGGTGATGCTGACCGCTGCCTAGCAGTTGACGAGCGCGGACACGTGGTTGACGGAGACCTTATTCTCTACGTCTGCGGTACCTACCTTAACAAGTATGGTCGCCTGGCTAAGCAGACCGTGGTTACCACCGTTATGAGTAACTTTGGCCTGTTCAAGGCATTTGACGACGCTGGCCTCTCTTACGAGAAAACCAGCGTAGGCGATAAGTACGTCTATGCTTGCATGAATGAGAACGAGTACAGCCTGGGTGGCGAGCAGAGCGGCCACATCATCTTTGGTGACCTTGCTAAGACCGGCGACGGCATCCTGACCAGCCTCCGTATTATGGAGGTCTTACGAGCAGAGCGCGAGAAACTCTCTGAGCTGACTCGTCCCGTTACACTATATCCACAGCAGTTGGTTAACGTCCGCGTTACCGATAAAGAAGCTGCTATGCAGTCTCCTAAGGTCAACGATGCAGTTGCAGCTGCCGAGAAGTTCCTTGAGGGCAATGGTCGCGTGTTGGTTCGCGCTTCCGGAACAGAGCCTCTGGTACGTGTTCTTGCAGAAGCTCCAACCGATGAGCTTTGTCAGCAGGCAAACCAGATTGTGCTTGATGCACTTGAGGAGTATAGGCTCAGCGCTTAAGCGCAGATAGATCCAGGGGATATGATGGCACTGGCAGGAATAGGTGTAGATATGCTTGAGATTGCCCGCATGCAGCAGGCAATTGAGAGGCGCCCTCACTTTATCCGCCGCATGTTCACCGATGCGGAGCGTGCCTATTGTGAGCGCACTGCTCGCCCTGCGGAGCACTATGCTGCTCGCTTTGCGGCAAGAGAAGCCGTGCTTAAAGCCTTGGGAACGGGTTTCTCGTCTGGTATTGGTTTTCAGGATGTTTCTGTTGAGAGAGATCAGCTGGGCAGACCACAGGCTCGTCTTACTGGCAAGGCTGCGCAGATTGCAGCTCAGCAGGGCGTGCAAGAGATTGCGCTTTCTATTTCCTACACCAGAGATGTTGCGGTGGCAAATGCAGTTGCTGTGACTAACGCTGTAAAACCCAAGGTAGATCAAAAGGAAGATGCTGCCCAAGAGCTGGCGCGTTCGTTCAAAGAAGCTCGTTCTGTGTTGGATGAGCTTGAGCGCGTGCAAGAACCTATAATTGAGACAACCTTTGATGATGTTGTTAAATCCGAGGAGTAAGTTATGCAGCCGGTACTAAATGTTGAGGACATCAAGCGTGTAGAGATTGCACTGACACGCGTGGGCGTGAGCGTTTCTGAGCTCATGCACCGTGCAGGTTACGCTGCTGCTCAAGAGGCCCTTGGCATGGGAGGGGACATCTCTAACGTTGTCATCCTCGTAGGTCTTGGCAATAACGGTGGAGATGGCTGGGTAGCAGCAGAAGCGCTGCGCTCTAGAAACTGCAACGTTAAGGTGGTTACTCCGCTTGAGCCTGATCAGATTTCCGGCGATCTTGCACGTCAGATGGCGCAGCGCGCCGTTCGCGCGGGAGTCTCCGTGCTTGTTGGCCCTTCTCGCCAGGAGCTGATTGACCTGCTGGCAACGGCCGACGTGGTGCTTGATTGCATGTTGGGAACTGGTTTCCACGGCAAAGTTCGTGCACCGTTTGATATTTGGATTGAATGCCTCAATCAGTCTGGTGCTCGTGTACTTTCCGTTGACGTTCCAAGTGGCCTTTCTGCGCAGAAAGGCCAGGTAGAAAGCGCATGTGTTGTCGCTGACGTCACCGTTACCATGATTGCACTTAAGCCCGGCCTCATTGCCGATGCGGGCCGCGATGTTTGCGGCTCTATTGTTGTGGCGCCTCTGGCTGAGCAAACCGAGCGCCTGGTTGTTGAGGCAGATCCTGTTGCCTGGCGCGTTGACCTGGAAGATTATCTTGCTTCTGTTCCTGCCCAGCTCAACGACTGCGATAAGTACTCTCGTGGCTCCGTTCTGGTGGTTGGCGGCTCAAGCCGCTTCCCTGGAGCTGCTGTTTTTGCTGCTAAAGCGGCTGCTCGCGCGGGTGCAGGCTATGTTACGCTGGCAGTTCCTGAGGCAATTGTCAGCTGCGTTCAGATGATGCTGCCAGAGGTTCCTGTTATTGGTCTGCCTTGCGACGCTGAGGGCGTGTTTACCGAGGAAGCAGCTCCACTGGTGCTGCAGCTTGCTGCCATGCGTACCGTTACGCTGGTTGGTCCAGGTATGCGTGTTTCCGGCGGAACCGTCAAGGTTACCTCCGCGCTGCTTGACTCTGAGCTGCCCGTTATTGTTGA
>CAUUFE010000044.1:0-6918 GCA_963544415.1 uncultured Atopobium sp. | reverse complement strand
AGCTAACTTTGGCAGATATTCAAGAACATTTGCGCAGGTAAAGTCCATGCGGTCTGCCAAACCGTTGAGTTCTGCATTGTGGTGCGCAAGATCAATGGCGGTCTGGCTGACGTCTACACAGCGGACAAATTCTGCTCCACCAGCTGCGGCGTTAAGACCAAAAGGACCAACGTGGCAGAAGCAATCCAGCACACGGCGACCTTGTGCAAGCTGACGAACTGCTCGACGGTTGTATTTTTGATCCAAGAAAAAGCCGGTTTTTTGGCTGTTCTCCAGGTCAAGATTAAATTTAAGTCCGTTTTCTGTTGCAAGAACATGAGTTGAAGGCAGGGAAAGGAGGCTTTCTGCAATCAAGCCATTCTCGTCCGGTGAAGAGCCTGTCCACCAGCCTTTATATTGCGGAAGTCCCTCTTTAAGGCGAGAGGGGGAGTCATTTCTTTCGTAAATGCCGTCGATTACCTGACCGTCTGCAGAGAAAACTTCAAGTAGCAGTGGATAGATAGCATCACGCAGACGCTCCATGCCAACGGTTCCTACCTGCGCAACAAGCACATTCTCGTAGCGGTCAACGATTAAGCCAGGAAAGCCATCGGCCTCAGAGAAGATGACGCGGCAACAATTGGTGTCAGGCTCAGTCCCTGGTAGAGCGCGGTTTCCCATAGTGGTTTTACGATGTTCCCACGCCCAGCTAATCTTGCGACTCCAAAATGCTTCATTGAGCCTATCGTTGGCGTTTCTTGTCACAATTCTGACGCGAATCTTGCTCATTTCTGACAGAAGGCCGGTTCCCTGGTAGGTACCGTTCTCTTCAAAGACATCAACAATGCAACCATTTTGAGCACACTCGCCACTTTCTGGAGATGGCTCTACACGGATGACCTCGCCCTCAAAGACCCAAGGATGTCCGCCCGCAAGTGCGCGAGCAGCTTTCTTGGTGATAATAACCTGTGGATAGGGGCGTAGTTGCTTCATAATGGTCCTTCTCGCGAGAAGCGCTTACAAAAGGCTGGGTGTCTATGTGCCCAGCGTGGATGCTCAAAAGTTACAGAATCAAATTACAGAGAGCCATAAGAGGGAATATGCCCTGCTTGATGGCTGCGGAGCGTTTGTCGGGAGAAGTCACATAGAGAAGAATTGCGGCAAATGCCATTGAACAAACAGCAAAGATGACAAGCGCTTTACCTGCTGGATTTCTGGTGGCCATCAAGAAGATGCCAACGAATACCTCAATGGCAAGAAAGAGATTGTAAAATCCCTGGTTAAAAGCCATTTTTTCAGTGCTCTCTGCCTCTTCTTTTGTCATGTTAAAGGCTTTAAGCGTGCCATCAGAAGTCCAGGCAAATGACTCAAGATAAAAGATAACCACATGAAGAGCTGCTGCTCCAAGAGCAAAAATTACACCAACTCCATTAAAAGGACCCATGTTTTATTCCTTTACTGTATTAGCCAACTGCATCTGATTATAGATTACGTGTGTCGGCCATATCTGCCACCAAAACCAAATCCCTTACCCCTTGACCTTGAACCCGAGAACATCGAGCGCGTGGTCTTGGAGGTAGAGCGGGAGTCTTGAAGCATAATACGACCCGAGTCATAAGAAAAGCCAGGTAAATCCCATGAGGGAATGAGCGCTTTTGTGAAATACTCAATTTCTCTGAGAGGCGTGACCTCATCTGGTCCCATAAAAGTGAACGCCTGACCTGCGGCTCCTGCACGGCCTGTTCGGCCAATGCGGTGGACGTAATCTTCGGGGTCAAGCGGCACGTCAAAGTTAATGACCGCGTCAATACCCTGGATATCAATACCGCGGCTCATGACGTCTGTGGCAACAAGAACCTGAATGGTACCGCTGCGGAAACGTTCGAGTGCTCTTGCGCGGGCCTTCTGTGGACGGTCGGCGTGCATAACGTCAACCTTGAGACCTGCGGCTTTAAGGTTTTTGTAAATACTGTCAACGCGTGACTTTGTCCTGCAGAACACTAAAACGCGTTCTGGCGCAGGATCAAACGAGTCGATAAGCGCCTTTAAGAGCTGAGGCTTTTGCCCTTGCGTAACCGAGCACAAATGCTGCTCAATTGTTGCTGCAGTTTGTCCTGTTTTTGCAATTTCGATACGCTCTGGATCCTTGAGCAGCGCATCTATGGTTGACGTGATTGATGAAGGCAACGTTGCCGAGAAAAGCAAGGTTTGGTGTGCTTTGGGTAGCTGCTCCATAATACGGTGAACACTTGGCCAAAACCCCATGTCAAGCATGCGGTCCGCCTCGTCGAGCACCAGCACTTGAACGCTTTCTAGGCTTGTATGCTTCTTGTCGAGAAGATCTATCAGGCGGCCAGGTGTTGCCACCAGCACATCGCAACCTTTTTGCAGCGCGGTTATCTGGCGTTTGTAGCGAGCGCCACCGGTAACAATGACGGCCTGCTGACCAGTGGATGCGCAAACGCTCTTGGCAACGGCATCAATTTGAGCAGCTAGCTCTCGCGTTGGCGTGATGATGAGCGCGCGGGGATACATGTTGTGCTTAGCAGTGCTCTTAGCACCGCTCCTAGCATTGCGCCCAGCAGTTACATTGTGCTGGTTGACGTCAGATTTCTTGGACTCATCGCATTTTTGAGCCCCACTGGGTTTCTCGACAGCAATGCGCTGCAGCGTAGGCAACATAAACGCTGCAGTTTTACCTGTTCCGGTTTGCGCAGATGCAACAACATCCTTTCCCGCGAGGACGGCGGGAATTGCCGCGGCTTGCACGGGAGTAGGCGCGTTGAACCCAAGTGTTGCTACGCCTGCCAGAATTTGCTCGTTTAGCCCGAGCTCGGCAAAAGTTATTTCCATACAAACAAGTATACTTATGTGCAACGATTAGCCAAAGGAAGTTGCCATGCCTATTAATATTCCAGATGGTTTACCAGCTAAGAAGACGCTGCAAGAAGAGCGCATTTTTGCGCTTGAGGAAGAAGTTGCAGAACACCAGGAGATTCGTCCACTGCGCCTGGCAATTTTGAATTTAATGCCTAAGAAAATTCAGACCGAGACACAGATTCTCCGCTTGATTTCAAAGTCTCCTATACAGGTTACGTGCGACTTTATGCGTATCTCTTCGCATGAATCTAAAAATACCGCTGCAGACCATCTGGTTACGTTTTATTCAACTTTTGATGACTTCAAAGATAAAAATTATGACGGTTTGATTGTTACCGGCGCTCCTATTGAGGACCTTAAATACGAGGATGTTGATTACTGGGATGAATTCTGTCGCATTGTTGACTGGTCTCAGGAGCACGTCTTTTCTACCATGTATCTGTGCTGGGGTGCACTAGCTGGCCTGTATTACCTGCATGATATTCCCAAGAAGATGCTGGGCGCTAAGCTGTTTGGTATTTTTCCGCAGCGTTTATGCGATGAGTATTGCTTCCTCACCAATGGATTTGACGAGGTACATTACATGCCACACTCTCGTCACGCCGCGATTGAGACATCAGCTTTGGTAGATCATCCTGAGCTTGCCGTGCTTTCTGAGGGATTTACCAGCGGACCTGCACTTCTCGCCACCAGAGATTTCCACGAGATTTTTGTAACCGGCCATTTTGAATATGATCGCGATACGCTTGCAGAAGAGTATTGGCGCGACTTCCACAAGGGCTTGCCTATTCGCCTGCCAGAGAATTACTTCCCTGATAACGATCCAGAAAAGCAACCGCTGTTTACCTGGCGCGCACATGCCAACTTGCTGTATCGCAACTGGATTAACTGGGTGTACCAGATGACACCGTACAACACAGATGAGATACCTGCGGCTATTACAGATCTTCGTCAACGTGTTGTAGAAGCCGATCCTGATGCTAGGATGACCGGTAGGTTCTAAGCGGGCATTTGCACGGTGACCGAATTGCTAGTGTCTGTAACTGGCAAGACGCTATCAATACAATAAAATAATTGATTGATACACGCGTATGAGGCTACGTGTAGAAACACGTATAGAGAGGATACGTTGATGAAGGTTGTAATTGCTTCAGATATTCACGGCGCTGCCGACTATTGCGAGAAGCTCATGCAGGTCATAGAGGAGGAGCAGCCAAAGTACGTTTTGCTTCTTGGAGATTTGCTCTATCACGGCCCTCGCAACGATCTTCCTGCAGACTACGCACCAAAGCGCGTTATTGAGATGTTGAACAGCATTTCCGATAAGGTTATTGCGGTCCGCGGAAATTGCGAGGCAGAGGTCGATCAGATGGTTCTTGACTTCCCCTGCATGGCTGATTACAACATCTTGTTTGATAAGGATCCAAAGACTGGCAAGCAGTTCACCATCTTCTTTACGCATGGTCATGTGTTTGGACCTGGTGTTCATAACAGCGTTGATAAATGGCCTCAGATGCCAAGCCTTGATGCGTTTGTGTACGGCCACACTCACAGAAAAGTTAACATGCAGAGCGCTGACCACCCAGAGGTCACCGTGTTTAATCCAGGTTCTGTGGGCATTCCAAAGGACGGTACTCACAGCTGCGGAATCTACGAAGACGGCGAGTTTAGGCACGTCATCCTGGGCGAGTAAGTCTGTGTTGTCCACACGCAAAAAAATGGCGAGAAGATCGATTGGTCTTCTCGCCGTTTTTGTGTCGTTATGCTGGGGTCTAGTGCATAGAAATAGTCATGAGCTCATAGCCATGTGCATGTCGCGAGATGGAATATTCAAACGCACGACCATCATCGATATAGCCGATTTGCTCAACCTCTAAGAGGGGGTCGCCCGTGCTAATTTCTAGTCGAGAGGCTTCAACCTCAGTAGGCATGACTGCCCTAATAACACGGTGTGCATTAGCAATTCTAAGTCCAATTTCACTTTCAATATAGTTGTAAATCGAGTGCTCTAGATGGGCCATTTTAAGATTGGGAACTAGGCTAATGGGCATGTAGGTGTATTCGATGACCTGCGCAATCCCTTCAACAAGCCTGACGCGCACAATTCTGTAAACAAAATCTTCGGTAGTAATATCCAGTGCTTTTGCAATGTATTCAGAGGGACGCTCAACTTCAAAGGTATAGACCTTTGATTTAACGCGCTCACCTCGGGCAGCGTGTTCAGCCATGAAGCCCTCCATTTGACCGGAGACTTCTTTACTTGGCTTAATTTGTGTTCCTTCTTCCAGCTTTTTGACAAAAGTGCCGGAGCCTTTTCGCCTGAAGATAAGCCCTTGCTGCTCAAGAACTTCTAGTGCCTTATTAATGGTAATTTTGCTCACTTCATATTGCTCGCAGAGCTGAGCAACAGAAGGCAGACGAGAATAAGCAGGATACGTGCCTATAGCAATATCAGTTTTAAGATCCTGAACAATCAAATCGTACTTATTCATGACACCTCCTCAGGTAGCAAAATTTTACTTTGCATTCTATCTGATTTGCATTAGTATACTACATAGAAAACCTAACATATCTGTTTTATAAAGTTGACATGTCAGGTTTAGATATTTTTGAGAAAGGATAGGCATGTCGTATCAGTTGCCTGAGAATTTCTTCTTTGGTGGGGCAATGTCTGGTCCACAGACCGAGGGTAAATGGCAAGACGGAGGAAAGCTGCCAAACCTTTGGGACACCTGGTCTAACCTGGACATTCATGCATTCCACAACCGCGTTGGCTCCTACGCTGGAAATGACTTTACAGAAAGAATGGAAGACGATCTTCAGCTTCTCAAGTCTCTTGGCTTGGATTCCATTCGCACTTCTATCCAGTGGAGCCGTTTGTTGGACATTAACGGCAACCTTAATCCAGAGGGCGAAAAGTACTATCACCACCTTTTTGCTGTTGCTAAGAAGGTTGGTATTGAGATTTTTGTAAATCTTTACCACTTTGACATGCCTGAATACCTCTTCAACCGCGGTGGCTGGGAGTCTCGTGAGGTTGTTGAGGCATACGCACATTACGCGCGCATTGCTTTTGAAACGTTTGGAAAAGAGATTCGCTATTGGTTCACCTTTAACGAGCCAATTGTTGAGCCAGAGGTCCGTTACACACTTGGTGGCTGGTACCCCTTTGTTAAAAATTATTCGCGTGCTCGTACTGTTCAGTACAATATTTCGCTTGCTCACGCGCTTGGTGTTCGCGAGTATCGTCGTGCAAAAGAAGCAGGTTTTATGCTTGAGGACTCTCGCATTGGCCTCATCAACTGCTTTGCACCGCCATACACCAAAGAGAATCCATCTGAGGCAGATCTTGAGGCGCTACGCATGACCGACGGCGTCAACATTCGCTGGTGGCTTGACCTGGTAACTAAGGGAGAGCTTCCACAGGATGTCATTGATACGCTGCAGGCCCGTGGTGTTGACCTGCCTATCCGCCCTGAGGACAAACTTATTCTTGCCGACGGCGTTGTGGATTGGCTGGGCTGCAATTATTACCATCCAGAGCGCATTCAAGCTCCTGCAAAAGATATTGATGAGAATGGTATTCCAAACTTTGCTGACCCGTATGTTTGGCCAGAAGCAGAGATGAATGTATCCCGCGGTTGGGAGATTTACCCACAGGGACTCTACGACTTTGCCATGAAGGTTCGCGATGAGTATCCAGAGCTTGAGTGGTTTGTTTCCGAGAATGGCATGGGCGTAGAGCGAGAAGATCTTAAAAAAGATGAAAACGGTGTAATTCAGGACGACTACCGTGTTGATTTTGTCCGTCGCCATCTTGAGTGGATTGCCCGTGCAATTCAAGACGGCGCAAAATGCCGTGGTTACCACTACTGGGCCATTATCGATAACTGGTCTTGGGCAAATGCTTTTAAGAACCGTTATGGCTTTGTTGAGGTTGACCTGGAAGATAACTACAACCGTCGTCTTAAGAAATCAGCTGAGTGGCTTAAGCACGTTGCCACTACACATATAGTTGACTAGAAACTCGTGAAAGGAGTTTGCTCATGGCAAAAGATA
>CAUUFE010000043.1:0-7016 GCA_963544415.1 uncultured Atopobium sp. | reverse complement strand
GGGCAAAGTCGGTGCAACATGCTCTGATGAACTCAGGATCGTGTGTTACAACCACGACAGCTCGTCCTTCCGCCGCTGCTGCGGTAACGCTTGTAGCAACCTGTTCCATATGGGCAAGGTCAAGTCCACTGGTAGGTTCGTCAAGCACGAGTAGGTCACGACCTGATGCAAGTGCCGTAGCGAGGGCAACGCGTTGCATTTGGCCTCCTGAAAGCGACAGCGGATGGCGTTGTGCCAGTTCAGTTAAGTCCAACGATGCAAGTATAGTACGGGTAAGGTGCTCGTCAGCAATTCTCGTGGAGTCGAGTACCTCATCAAATACGCTCTCTCGGAAAAGCTGATGGCTCACGTCCTGCATAACCAAGGAGCCGTTCCTTGGTTTGCTTGAGAATGGGCTAGGACCTTCTCCAACATCTTTGGTCCCTTTGCAACCGCTCACAAGACCGCAGATGCAGCGTGCGAAGGTAGACTTTCCAGCACCATTGCTTCCGATAATGGCAGTGACACCTCCTCGCCTGAAAGCAATGCGAGAAACGTTGATGCCGCGGCTTGACTGCGGGTAGTGATAGTTCATATCCCGTATTTCTACAAACTCGTTTTTCTCGCATCGTGCGCAGCACTGTTCAGCTGCAATGGCCGCAAAGGTTGGTGCACGCAGACCAAGTGCTCGCGCCTCGGCAGCAGTGGATGCATAGAATTGCTTGGAGTCAATCTCGCGTTCCACGCTGCCTGAGCGCATCACAATAATGCGATCGGCGATGCCCTTCAACCAATGGAGTCGATGCTCGGAGATGAGCACGGTGCGGCCCTCAGCTTTCCATTTTGTAACAATCTTTCGGAGAAGTCCTATGGAAGCGAAGTCAAGGTTGGAGGATGGCTCGTCAAGGACGAGAACATCTGGGTCAAGCATAGTGGCCGAGCCGCAGGCAACGCGTTGTTTTTCTCCACCAGAAAGTGAGAGGCAGCTGCGGTCGATAAGATCTGTGAGCTCAAGCGCGTTGGCGACGTCCTTTAAGCGTGTGCGTATCTTGTCAGGTGCTATTCCTTGGTTCTCACATGCAAATGCGAGTTCACCGGTTGTATCCAAACAGAAAAATTGGGTCTTAGGATTTTGGAAGACTGATCCGACCTTTGGTGCTAGTTCCCAAAGCTCGTGGTTGGAAGGTGTAAGACCACAGACCTCAATCTTCCCCGAGAGTTTCCCCTCATAATAATGGGGGATGAGTCCATTGACGAGCCTTGTTAGGGTTGTCTTTCCAGATCCCGAGGCGCCTGTCAGGCAAACAACCTCACCAGGAGCCACGTTAAGGTTGACTTCGGAGAGGCTGTTTTTCTCGCTTGCCTGATAGCAGTAGCATGCATTTTTTATCTCGATCATTTCAATCCTAGTAGTAGAGCAATGGCGTGATCACCGCGCAGATAACGGCTATGGCGAGAAAGGCGATTACTATCCAGTCTCGTATGCGCATGCGCGCTTCGTTTATGTTAGTGCGAGCTGTTGGTCCACCGAGCCCTCGCACAAGCGCCGAAGCAGAGAGATCTTCACCGCCTCGCACTGCTGAGACAAGCAGCGGTACCAGGCAATTCTCGATAGCGGATATAGGGTTTCTGAACGTCTTGCTGCTGCGCATGCGTATAGCAGCAGCTATCTGTCGGTAGTCGTCGGCTATCGCTGGGAAGTATCGAAGCATTACGACAAAGGGAATTTCTACTGCCTGAGGCATGTGCATACGGTCGCATGCTGCCATAAACTCACTCACTGACGTGGTTGTGACTAGCCAGGTTCCCATGGCAATACCAGGGGCGAACTGCCTTACGATTCCCGAGATGCCTAGCGTGGCAAAGAGAGCAACTCCAGTGAGGCATGATTCCGCGATTGCTGCCACAGCGCTTGCAGCCCCGTATAACGTGAGGTAGGTGATTGCTGAGCGGAAATGGTGAGAGAGGGCTAGCATGATGAAAGGTGTTGCAATAAGCAGCGGCTTAACCACTAGGAGAGGACCCACGTTATAAGACCCAAGCATAATTGTTGAGACGACGAGTGTGGCAAGCACTTTAGTGCGGGGATCAAGCACGAGCCCTCGGTTATTGGCAGTTGAGAGGAACAGCCTCTTTTTCATTATGCGATGCCAGCTCGTTCAAAGTGCTTGTGGAGGAGTTTCTTGCCGATGACGGCTCCGATACACCCTGCGATAAATGCAGCAAGAGCAAGAGGTAGAAGGCTCCAGTCAGGAATGTAGCTGGAGAGGGCGTTGGCATATTCCTGTCCGTAGCCAGAGGCGATACCCGCGAAGTAGCTCGCGCGATTCATGACGATGGGAATATAGTTGCCTATCAACCATACGCTCAGGACTCCGTGTGAAATTATGGCGCGCCCTGCGCTGTTATAGTTACCGCTTCTGAGGACAAGGTCGGCGAGAAGACCACATACTGGCCCTGTAATAAAGGCATATACGCCCATGCCACCGAGACCCATAAGGAGGCCGAGGATGGTTCCCATGATAAAGACCATTCCGAAATGCCTTACTTTTGTGATATAGAGCATGTACGGAATGCCTCCGATAAGCGGACAGATGACAGAGAGCAATGGAATGAATATAGGAACGTAGCCCAGCATTGCCACAGCCATGATGATTATGAAGTAGAGGGCGGTGAAGATACCGATGTTTATAAGGTCCTTCGGTTGCAGCCCTTTTTTCTTGACTGAGGGTGTTTCAGACATAATGCGTCTCCTTTTGGTTAGCTCTATCTAACTTATAAAGGATAAACACATAGAAACTCAGCCAATAGCCCATCTGTATCATTATGTCCCGTTTGTATCGTATAGCTGCTATTCGCTTTCTGATAAGTATTTGCCAACTGCCGTGGTAAATATTAGCCAACTGCCGTGGCAAATACTTGCCAACTGCCGTGGTAAATATTCAAATAGCATTGTTACATCATTTTGTATACTCCGGTCTTCATTTTTAATACCATACAAGTTTGCCTATATAACTCGCTAAAATAGAGTGGGTTGGTTAAAACTAATCGTTTCTGTGACACTCCCAGAAGCACACGATTGGAGTTTATATATGTGCGGCATCGTTGGTTTTACTGGACACCAAAGCGCAAAAGATACCCTCATCGAGGGTCTGAGACGTCTCGAATATCGTGGTTATGACTCTGCCGGTATTGCTTTGCAAAACGCAACCAACGAAGAACTTACGGTCGTACATCGCGTAGGAAAGGTTGCGGGATTAGCTGAAGCGGTGGAGTACCTCAATAATGCAAGCCCCTGTGGCATCGGACATACCCGCTGGGCAACGCACGGCGCTCCAAGTGAACGCAACGCCCACCCACATACCTCTTGTGACAATAAAATTGCTGTCGTACACAATGGCATCATCGAGAACTTTGCCGAACTCCGTGAGCAGCTTGAGGCTCGGGGGCACAAATTCCGCAGCGATACCGATACTGAAGTCGTTTCTCACCTTATTGAAGAAGCCTACAGAGGCAACCTTCGCGATGCTGTTGCCAAGGCATGCTCGCAAATTGTAGGAACCTATGGCCTTGCTGTTATATGCTCTCAGGAACCCGGTCGCATTGTAGTTACTCGCAAAGATTCTCCCATTGTCCTTGCACATGGCGAGAAGGGCAGCTACGTTGCATCTGACATCATTGCGGTTATCGAAGCCTCCCGAGATGTCACTGTTCTTGGCGACAACGAGTTTGCTGTTATGGAGCCCGATGGCATCAGCTATACCGATGCTGATGGAAATCCCATTCAACCTAAAGTCATGCATGTTGATTGGGATGTTGATGTTGTCGAGAAGGGCGGCTACCCCGATTTCATGCTCAAAGAAATCCATGAGCAGCCTCGTGTCATCCGAGATACCCTTGCAGGACGTCTGACTAACGGCGTACTTTCCATTGATGAGCTGGGTATGTCCTTGGAACAGCTCCGTTTAATTGATCGCGTTTATATCATTGCCTGCGGAACTAGCTATCATGCCGGTCTTATCGCCCGTCAGCTTATCGAAGGCTGGGCACGCATACCTGTCGAAGTTGAAGCTGCGAGTGAATTTCGTTATCGTAACCCCATTATTACTCCGTCAACGCTGGTAGTTGCTGTTTCTCAGTCCGGTGAGACCGCTGATACTCTTGCTGCCATCCGCGACGCCCGCATCAAAGGCGCTAAGGTTTTTGGCATCACCAATGTCATTGGTAGTCCCGTGGCCCGTGAGTCTGACGGTGTTATCTACACTAAGGCTAACAAGGAGATTGCCGTTGCCTCAACCAAATCTTTCCTTGGCCAAATTGTGAGCCTAACGCTTCTTGCTATGGTTCTTGCACAGGCAAAAGGAAAGCTCTCAATTGCTCAGATACGCTTGCTCTTTAAAGAACTTGCCGATACCGCCGAGCAGGTCGAAGAAGTCCTCAGCGATACAAAAGCTATCGACATTGCCGCGCAGGCCTGCAAAGATGCCAATAATGCTTTGTTCATTGGTCGTGGCATGGGAGCCGCTATTTGCTACGAAGGTGCCCTTAAACTCAAGGAAATTAGCTATCTTCATGCTGAGGCATATGCTGCAGGAGAAATGAAGCATGGCCCCATTGCACTTTTGTCCAAAGGCTATCCTGTCATTGCCGTAGCAACTAACTCTCCGGTATACGACAAGATGATCTCCAATATCCAAGAATCTCGAGCACGCGGCGCCATGATTATTGCCGTGGCGACCGAAGGTGATCAGGAAATCAAAAAGCATGCCGACTATATCATCTACGTGCCTAAAGTCAGAGATGCCTTCTCGCCAATCATTGCTTCGGTACCTCTCCAACTTTTTGCGCGCTCCGTGGCTCTTGCACGTGGTTGTGACGTTGATAAGCCAAGAAACCTTGCAAAGTCAGTAACGGTTGAATAGTTGTGGCTGAAAGTCCAGCAACGGCAATCAAAATATTGGATAAAGCAAAACTTGAGCTGAAGAATTGCTATAAATTTTCAAGCGCACTACAGATATTGTCCACAACAGAACAAAGCAAATCAAAACTTTTCCCACTCGCATAGGTACGGACTGAAAGAGTGTATTTGTCTTTGTACGTAGACGCTGCCAGTTGAAAATAAGGCACTCTTTTATCTGCAGTAGCAATGAAAGCATCTGAAATAGAAACTCCTTGGAATATGAACTGCCTCCCATTTCTTATGTCCAAGAAATGGGAGGCAGTTCAGAATGATGATGTTTTACTATAGAGGAAGCAGTCCTTTTCAAATGACGGGGGACAGCGCTAACGATATTCGAATTGATAATGTTTTTTTGGAGCGTCTAATGGATTTGATGTCGTTTATCAAAGATATTGCAACGCCAGTATTGGCTGTCATGGGTTCGACTATAGCGCTTTTTCAAGGCTATCGAGGCCATAAGGAGAAGATTAGAGCTCAGGCTGAGCAGATCAGTGCTTGGTGGGCGCGCGTTGACGATGACCGTTGTGACGAGAAGGAAGAAAACGATTCGCGAAATAGTGGCAATAAGTTCGGGCAGCCTCCGCGTAAAGATGCGTTGCAGTACCATGTTGGAATGGTATTGCTCAACCAATCGCAGACCCCCATTAGAAATCTGGCTGTTTATGGCGAAGCATACAAAATGGAAGAAGGCAAGAGATCTAAAGTATACAAAATGGAAAACGGCAAGAGATTTGAAGTAAACGAGCCAGTGAAGACGCTCCTTCTTCAACCCATCTTAGTTCCCGGGGAGTTCATTTCATTTGCTGTTGTTGATAACAACAAAACCGGTAAGCGTCCTTGGACGTATCCTGAGGAACTGTCTGTAATTAAAGAAACGATTGGTAAAGTACGGCCGATCATCAACGATGAGAAATGGAAAGTTGATGTATTTATTTTCGAGGATGCCGCTGGACGCTGTTGGGTTAGAAGGGAAAATGGCAAGCTGTCTCGATATTGGTTTTATTACGTAGTAACTTGGTTTTATAAACTGGTAACATTTTTGAAATCGAGACTAAAACGCTCCGTTTCTGAGCAAGAAGAGCAGCACAAACAAACAGAATCCTCCAATAATGATTCTCGACCACTAACCAACCCGCTGAATTACAAGGAATGTTTCAAGAATGATGAGACTGAGAATGATGAGACTGAGAATGATGAGACTGAGAATGATGAGACTGAGAATGATGAGACTAAAGAAGTTAGCGTTTATAGCTGAATGAGAAAATGACGGTCCTTTTTTGTATGAACGATGCACGATGATGCTGTCAAGTTCGGTAGAGGAAAATAACAACTCTGAATGACTTCAGCATGTCGTGGGGCCGGCTGGATGATTCTCTCGAATTATGAGCGCTGAGCGCAAAACCCTGAGTCAGCTGCTGCATCGACAATATTGCGGTAGCTAGCTTCGCAAGCATGGTACTTGGAGTGATTGTCCTCGCTCTGGTCGTTGTCGTCAGGTGTCCGACCATCTACATAACCATATCGTGCTGTGCATATGGTGACAGATGGAGCAGCGGATTGTTAACCGTAACGCCATGTCATGCGAGTGCGGACCTGGTCGGCGAATGATCTACGGGCTTTTTCGCTATCAAACGAAGCTTAGGTACTTTAAATATGAGGGCTTCACTTGGTTACAAGCTTTCGCTCACGGTATCCATTGCGAACACAACCAAGCTCTTCTACTTGTTCAACCATTACGGTATTTACTAAGTCTTCAAGTAGTGTTCGTGCCATACCGTTTAAATCTAATTTGTGATCTTGGGTGTAGGAGAGCTCAGTTTCGTGTAGAGTTTGCATTGCGGTTATTTCCTTTCTGAATTGGTTGTGGTGACTATATTTTAGGAAATAACCGCACTTCTTTTAAACACCTGAAATGCTTGCTTACACCACTTTTCGGGACACGACCCCAAGAAGAAACCTTGGGGATCCGATCTATTTCCGAATTGATAAAAGTATCTACTTCGAAGACTTTTCTCCAAACAATTTATTGAAAATATTGGAAATAGAAGCAGATAAGCAGTTGTTTCAGATTGTCAAT